>NZ_JBFTZL010000140.1:0-9737 GCF_056406825.1 Arthrobacter sp. P1_A5
CCCCGCGGCCGGCTCGTCCAGGAGCAGGAGCTCGGGATCGGTCATGAGGGCGCGGGCAATCTGGACGCGCTTGCGCTCCCCCTCGGAAAGCGAGGCGAAGGGGCGGTTGAGCAGTGGGCCCATCCCCCACTCGTTCAGCAGCCCGAAGGCGCGCCGCTCGTCGTCCTTCTCGTAGCCCTCGCGCCAGCGGCCGGTCACGCCGTACGCGGCGGTGACCACCACGTTGAGGACCTTCTCGTGCTCGGGGATCTGGCTGGCCAGCGCAGCGGAGGACAGCCCGATCCGGGGGCGGAGCTCGAAGACGTCGACGGCGCCGAGGACTTCCTCGAGGATGCCGGCCATTCCGGAGGTCGGGTGGATGCGGGCCGCGGCCAGCTGGAGGAGTGTGGTCTTACCGGCACCGTTGGGGCCCAGGATCACCCAGCGTTCGCCCTCTTTGACCTGCCAGTCGACCTTGTCCAGGAGCGTCTTCGCCCCACGTACAACACTGACCCCGGCCATTTCAAGAACATCACTCATAGGAGTAGACACTAGGACAAAAAAGCGGGCGACTGATAACCGGCGCCGCGCCCTGCCGTGGAGCGTCACGCGGCGCCTGCCCGGGCGCAACGAATTCGGGCCGCCCGCGGCCCGCTCGCTAGGATTGAGGCCATGAGTTCGAACGTGACCGCAGTGAGCTACGGCCTGAAACTGTCCCTTCCCGACATCCAGCGGCTGCGTTCGCTCCTGACGGCCGCCGGGCTGGGCGTCGGGGCGGAAACCCGGACCGGCGACGCCCGCTTCGAGGTGTACGCCGTCGACTGCGCCCTGGACAGCGTGCAGGGCGCCTCGCTGGACGCCTCCCGGGGCGCCTCCCAGGCCGGCGGAGCGGACAGCCGCCAAGACGCCGGACGGGACGGACGGACTGCCGGCGCCGCCACAGCCGCCGCGGTTGCGGAAGCCCGTCTGGACAGTGCGCGCCGTGCGCTGGCGGCCGCCGGCATCGAGGGCGTCGACACGGCGCTGGTTCCGGCAGCACTGCGCAGCGCGCCCCGGAAGTTCCTCATCATGGACGTGGACTCCACCCTCATCCAGCAGGAAGTGATCGAGCTCCTGGCCGCCTACGCCGGCAAACGCGAGGAAGTAACGGCGGTGACCGAGGCGGCCATGCGCGGCGAGCTGGACTTCGCCCAAAGCCTGCACGCCCGGGTGGCGGTCCTCGCGGGGCTGCCCGCGGACGTCGTCGAGTCTGTCCGCGCCGAGGTCAGGCTGACCGAGGGCGCCGCCGAGCTGGTGGCGGCGTTCCAGGCCGCCGGCCATGCCGTGGCGGTCGTGTCCGGCGGCTTCAACCAGATTCTCCGGCCGATCGCCGAAGACCTGGGGCTGCACTACTGGATCGCGAACGAACTCGAAATTGTCGACAGCGCCTTGACCGGCAAGGTGCTCGGCGACGTGATCGACCGGGCGGCCAAGGAGAAGTACCTGYGCGAATGGGCTGCGGCCGAGGGCATCCCGATGGAACACACGATCGCCGTGGGCGACGGCGCGAACGACCTCGACATGCTGGGCGCCGCCGGGATCGGCATCGCCTTCAACGCGAAGCCGGCCGTCCGCGCTGCCGCGGACGCCGCCGTCAACCTTCCCTATCTCGACGCCGTGCGGTACATCGCCGGAGTCTGATGCATTAACCGGGAAGGCACGTCCCGGCAATGTTTAGTCAAAACATTCCCGGGACGTGCCTTCTAGACGCGCCATCCCGGCGCGCGTGGCGGGCTGCGCCTAGCTGGAGCTCTTATCCGCTGCCTGGTCTGCGGTCTTACCGAAATAATCCGCACCGCCGACGTATTCCGTGTGGCCGGTTTCGACGTCGGCCGAGGCCATCTTGGCGACCTCCGCGGCAAACTCCTTGACCGAGTACAGCTTGCCGGCTTCTGCGCGGCGTGCCTCGATGGCGCCGGGGTTGGACCGGTCAAGCAGGGTGGCCGTGACGGTGCCCTCGATCATGTCGCCGGAGACGACCACTAGCGTGATCCCCTTCTCGGCCAGGTTCGGGACCAGTGCCCGGAGTGCGTCCTCGCCGGCGCGCTTGCTGCGGGCCACGGGCTCGTACTCGGGCATGGTGGGCACCGTGTCGATGAAGTGGGCCTGGTGGCTGGTCACGAAGACCACGCGCGAGCCGTGGGGCATGAGCGCAACGGCGGCGTTGAGCATGTTCACCTGGGCGTCGCGGTTCAGCTTCAGCGCGTAGCCCTCTTCCATGCCGGTCTCCATGCCGCCGGAGGCGTTGAGGACCAGGAGGTCGAGCGAGCCGAAGTTCTCCATCGCGGCGCTGGCGAGGGCCTGGACGCCTTCCTGGGTGGTGAGGTCTGCCCCGATGGCCGCGGCACGGCCGCCGTCGGCTTCGATCTCGGCGACAACCTTGTTGGCGCGCGGCGCCTTCTGGCGGTAGTTGACGACGACGGCCGCACCCTCGGCGGCGAGGATTTTGGCCACTTCGGCGCCGATTCCGCGCGACGAACCGGTCACGATCGCAGTCTTGTTCTCCAGCAGTCCCATACGAGCTCCTTTGTTCCAAACGTCCAAATACTGTGGGTCTGCAATCCATCATGCCAGCGGACCGCGCCATTACAGTTGTTCAGCATCCACAAAGAAGCCCCGGCGGCGTAGTTCCGTCGTCACGTAGCTTGGACGTGCCGGGGATGGGTCAGCCGCGGTCGATCCGGATCTTCGTCGTCGCTTCACCGGTCACAACCTTGGGCGCCGGTGCGCGGACTTCCAGGACACCGTCCTTGTACGTGGCGGTGATGTCTTCTTCCCTCACCCCCGCGGGCAGCGCAATGCTCCGGGCGGCCCGGCCGTAGCGGAACTCCGAGCGGTAACCGTCCTTGCTCTTGTGCTCGGACGACTCCCGCCGCTCCACCGCAATATTCAGCACGCCCTCGCCGACCGAGACGTCGACGTCCCGGTCCGGGTCGATCCCCGGTGCTTCCGCCCGCACCACCAGGGTGGTGCCCTCCTGGAACTGTTCGATCTTGATCCCTGGCGCTATGGACAGATCACCGTCAAGGAAGCGGCGGACCGGTTCCAGCATGTCCGAGGGCGTCCATTTGCTGAGATCACTCATGATTTCCTCCTGAGTCCACGCCCCTGCCGCGGCATGGTCAGGGGCTGTGAGCCCATTACACGCTCCCGGAGCCCCGGAGCCAAGGGCAAAAAGGCCCGGCGCGGAACCCGGCACGGAAAACTGTGCGTCTCCAGTGGCCCGGTCCGGTTGCAGCAGACAGCGGACACAGAACAAGCGGACGCAGAACAATCCGACACAGCACAGCGGACGACGGCGGAATCCGCCGTCGTCCGCTGTGCTCCGCAGGTTTCCCGCGTCGTCCTGCTGGTAGGGGCTAGTGGCCCATTCCGAGGCCGCCGTCGACCGGAATGACCGCACCGGAAATGTAGGACGCCTCGTCGCTGGCGATCCAGCGCACGACGTTGGCGACCTCGGAGGCCTCGGCGAAGCGGCCGGCGGGGACCTTGCTCAGGTAGTCCTTCTGCGTGGCCTCGGGCAGCTCGGCCGTCATGTCGGTGTTGATGAAGCCGGGCGCGACCACATTCGCGGTGATCCCGCGCGCGCCGAGCTCGCGGGTGAGCGACCGGGCGATGCCCACCAGRCCTGCCTTGGAGGCAGAGTAGTTGATCTGGCCCGGCGCGCCGTAGAGGCCGGAGACGGAGGAAATCAGCACCACGCGGCCCTTGCGCGCCCGGATCATGCCCTTGGATGCGCGCTTGATCACCCGGAAGGCGCCCGTGAGGTTCGTGTCGATCACCGAGGTGAAGTCGTCTTCGCTCATCCGCATCAGGAGCGTGTCCTTGGTGATGCCGGCATTGGCCACAAGGACTTCCACCGGGCCGTGGGCGGCTTCGACTTCCGCGAACGCCGCGTCCACCGACGCTTCGTCCGTGACGTCCGCCTTGACGCCGAGGATGCCCTCGGGCAGCGACGATTCGCTGCGGAAGGTAACGGCCACCTTGTCGCCGTTGGCCAGGAAGGACTCGGCGATGGCCAGGCCGATCCCGCGGTTTCCGCCGGTGATCAGAACGCTGCGGCCAGTGGTGGATGTGTCAGTCATATGGTGCTCCGGGATTCTGCGGCAGGGAGGGCCGCGCTGGGGGCTGGAATTTTCCTGCCTCCGATCTTAGCGCCCGGTGCGCTTCCGTTTGGGCGGCTCCGCCGATGGTGAGAGAATCGAAGTAAGCCTTGGGAGCGTGATCTGACAGCCGTGACACTCAAAAACCGACCCGGTGCGCATGTGCCCGGGAGGCCGGACTCCGAGTCCGGCGGTACCGAGGTGCACAGCATCACCGACGCCGCTGCTGCGCACTCGGACGAGATGCACCAGCGGATGGTGAAGTATGCCATCGCCATGGGCATCCGCATGGTCTGCCTGATCCTGATATTTGTCGTGGATGGCTGGTTCAAGCTCCTTCCGATTGCCGGCGCCGTCTTCCTGCCCTGGGTGGCGGTGGTGATCGCCAACGGAAGCGACAAGGCGGAAATCCACAGTGACTCGCTCCTGGACTATGCTCCGCTCGCAGAGCTGGACGCACCGGACACCGCGGGCCCCGCCGGACAGGATCCAAACGGGCAGGATCTGAGTGACGGCGCAGACGGTTCAGGGACGCTGCTGCAGGGTGAGCTGATCGAAGATGAGAACGACGACGACCACGGACGGGCAGCTTCATGAATCTCTTTGACCTGGCCGGGACCGGTGGGGACACGGCCGCGGCCCCGGGCACCGTCTGCTCGCGGAAAGCCTGCCGCGCGGCGGCGGAATGGCAGCTGCTGTGGAACAATCCCAAGATCCACACCCCGGAGCGGCGCAAGATCTGGCTGGCGTGCGGGGAGCACCGCGCCTGGCTTGAGGACTACCTCCAGACGCGCGGACTGTGGAAAGAGACTGTGGTCCTCGGCGAAGAGACCGTCCCCCTCCCGGCAGTGACCGCCCCTCTCGACCCGTCAGGCAGGATCGGCTGAATGTACCGCTTTCTCTTCTCCAGTAAATGGCTGGGGTACTTGTTGCTGGCCGCGATCTTCGCTGCCGGCTGCGTCGGGCTGGGCCGGTGGCAGATGGACCGCCGCGCCGAGACCCTGGCCGAAATCAACCGGGTGGTCTCCAACTACTCAGCCACCCCCGTGCCGTTCGCCGATGTCCGGGACCAGTTCAGCCGGCTGAATCCGGAGCGGGAGTGGACCCAGGTGGAACTGAAGGGCAGCTACGACGCCGCCGGACAGCGCATCGTCCGCAACCGCCCGCTCAACGGCCAGCCAGGCTACGAGGTGGTGGTTCCCTTCAAGCTCCAGTCCGGCGAAACCGTGGTGATCGACCGTGGCTGGCTGCCCATCGGCAACAGCACCCCGGGACGGCCCGACTCAGTGCCTGCCCCGCCGCAGGGGCCGGTGACGGTGGTTGCCCGCCTCAAGCCGGCCGAGCCCGAGCTGCAGCGCGGCGCCCCTGACGGACAGCTGGCCTCGATCGACCTCTCCGCCTATTCCGCGCAGCTGGGCTATCCGCTGCTGACGGGCGCCTACGGACAGCTGGCCTCCGAGTCGCCGTCGGTGCAGGACATGCCGTTCCCGTTCCCCAAGCCGACCACTGATGAAGGCACCCACCTGTCCTACTCTCTGCAGTGGTTCGCGTTCGGCGTGCTGATGTTCGTCGGGTTCGGCTACGCGGCCAGGCAGCAGGCCCGCAACGCCGCGATCGACGCGGAGGACGCCGAAGCCGAGGCCGCCGAGGGCGTGTTCCTGCACTCCAGCGGCCCGGTGGCCCGCCGTCGTCCTGCCCCGCGGAAGCGCAAGAACGCGACGGCGGAAGAAGAGGAAGACGCCATCCTCGACGCCCAGGGGTTCTGAGCGATGAGCCCTGACGCTTTTCCCGGCCCGGTGGCCAACGTCAAGCGTGCCCTCACCGCCCTGGGCGCCCAGGACACCGTGACGGTGTTCGATGCGAAGGTGCCGACGGCGGCAGCGGCCGCCGCCGCGCTGGGCTGCGATGTCGCGGCGATCACCAACAGCCTGGTGTTCGAGCTCGAGGGCACCCCGCTGCTCATCCTGGCAAGCGGCGCGGCCAAGGTGGACGTCCGCAAGGTCGCGGACCGGCTGGGCACGGGCAAGATCCGCCGCGCTTCCCCCGAGTTCGTCCTGGCCCACACCGGCCAGGAGGTCGGCGGCGTCGCCCCGGTAGGCCACCCGGAGAAGATCCGGACCCTGCTGGATGAGTCGTTGTCGGCCCACCGCGTGCTCTGGGCGGGGGCAGGGGACCACAACTCGATGTTCTCCATCAGCTACGCGGACCTGCACCGGATCACGGGCGCGGAAGAGATGCCGGTCCGCTGACCCGGCTGTGGGTCGGTTGGGTGGCTTACGCCAGCGTGATGAGGTCCAGKTAGTCTTCGTTCCAGTGGTCCTCGATGCCGTCGGGAAGCAGGACGACACGCTCCGGGTTGAGCGCCTCGACGGCGCCCTCATCGTGGCTCACGAGGACGACGGCGCCGGTGTAGTTGCTCAGGGCCCCGAGGATTTCGGCGCGGCTGGCGGGGTCCAGGTTGTTGGTGGGCTCGTCGAGGAGCAGCACGTTCGCGCTCGAGGCCACGATGGTGGCCAGCGCCAGCCGGGTCTTCTCGCCGCCGGAGAGCACACCGGCGGGCTTGTCGACGTCGTCGCCGGAGAACAGGAACGAGCCCAGGATGTTGCGGACTTCCGCGTCGTTCATGTCCGGGGCGGAGGAGCGCATGTTCTGCAGGACGCTGCGGTCCACGTCGAGCGTCTCGTGCTCCTGCGCGTAGTAGCCCACCTTCAGGCCGTGGCCCGCAACGACTTCGCCGGTGTCCGGCTTGTCGACGCCGGCCAGCATCCGCAACAGCGTGGTCTTGCCCGCGCCGTTGAGGCCCAGGATGACCACCTTGGACCCGCGGTCAATGGCAAGGTCGACATCGGTGAAGATCTCCAGCGAGCCGTAGGACTTGCTGAGGCCGTCCGCGGTGAGCGGGGTCTTGCCGCAGGGCGACGGGTCCGGGAAGCGCAGGGCTGCCACCTTGTCGTGCGCGCGCACTGCCTCGAGGCCGCCGAGCAGGCGCTCGGCACGCTTGGCCATATTCTGGGCGGCGACGGCCTTGGTGGCCTTGGCGCGCATCTTGTTGGCCTGGTCGATGAGGACCTGGGCCTTCTTCTCCGCGTTGGCCCGCTCACGCTTGCGGGCGCGCTCGTCCGTTTCGCGCTGGTTGAGGTAGCGCTTCCAGTCCATGTTGTAGAAGTCGATCTGGGCGCGGTTGGGATCGAGGAGGAAGACCTTGTTGACGGTCGCTTCGAGCAGTTCGGTGTCGTGGCTGATGACAATCAGCCCGCCCTGGTGGTTCTTGAGGAACTCACGGAGCCAGGAGATGGAATCGGCGTCGAGGTGGTTGGTGGGCTCATCGAGGAGCATGGTTTCGGCGTCCGAGTACAGGATGCGCGCAAGCTCCACGCGGCGCCGCTGTCCACCGGACAGGGTCTTGAGCGGCTGGTTCAGCAGCCGGTCCGGCAGGGCGAGGTTCGAGCAGATCGCTGCCGCCTCGGCTTCGGCGGCATAGCCGCCGGCAGCCAGGAATTCGGATTCCAGCCGGTCATAGCGGTTCATCGCCTTGCGCTGGACCGCGGGGTCCTCGCTGGCCATCTCTTCGTGCGCCAGGCGGAGCTTGCCCACGGCAATGTCCAGGCCGCGGACGGACAGGATCCGGTCCCGCGCGAGCTGCTCCATGTCCGGGGTGCGCGGATCCTGCGGCAGGTAGCCGATTTCGCCGGTGCGGGTTACCTTGCCGGCGGCGGGCAGGCCCTCGMCCGCGAGCACCCGGGTCAGCGTTGTCTTGCCTGCACCGTTACGGCCGACCAGACCGATCTTGTCTCCCTTGTCGATCCGGAAGCTCACCTGGTCCATGAGGAGGCGGGCGCCGGCGCGCAGTTCGAGATCCTGGACGGTAATCAATGCAGCTAAGGCCTTTCACAACAGGGAATGCCGCGGCACGACGGGTGGAGTCTGGGCGGGGCCGGGGCAGGGCGATGCGAGAGCACGGCCTCCACAAGTCTACCGGCACTGCCCCGGCTCCATGACATGGGTACCTATGGCAGTGCCGGCCGCCGTCGCCATGCTGGTCCCGCCTGCTGGCGGTGTTCGTTGGCGGCGTCCTCCAGCTTCCGGGCCGCCGGTTAGTGGGGCGCCTACAAAATACAGCCCCCGCCGCGACCGTACAGTCGATATCACAATCCATATTTCCGCCGCAGCACCCCGACAGGAACATCATGACGCAAACCCACCGTCCCGCCGCAGCCAGGACCCCGCGCCGCCGGGACCGCTGGAATGCCACCGACCTTGGCCTCATCGCCGTCTTCGCCGCCCTTGTGGCCGCTTCTGCCCTGATCGCCGCCATCCCCGTCGGCGGGCTCGGCGTGCCCATCACGCTGCAGACCCTTGCCGTCATGCTCACGGGGCTGGCGCTCGGCCCGGGCCGGGCCTTCGCCGCCGTCGGCCTCTACCTGCTTCTGGGCTTCGCGGGCCTGCCGATCTTCAGCGGCGGCCGCAGCGGCCTGGGCGTGCTCGCCGGCCCCTCCGCCGGCTACATCATCGGATTCCTCCTGGCCGCCACGGCCGTCGGCTGGCTGACCGTCGTCGTGCTCAAGCGGACCGCCAACCGCACCGGCAAGCTGCGCGCCATCCTCCTGTTCGCCGCCGCCATGGTGAGCAGCATCATCTTCATCCACGGCCTGGGCATCCTGGGCATGATGGTCAACGCCAAGCTGGACTTCTCCAAAGCCGTCCTGGCCGATCTCGCGTTCTACCCGGGCGACATCATCAAGAACGTCCTGGCCGTCAGCATCGCCTTGGCCCTGCACAAGGCCTTCCCGGACCTGCTGCTGCGCCGTGTCCGGACGGTGGACACCCGCCCGTGAGCATCATCGTCCTGGACCGGGTTTCGGTGCGGGTGCCGGTTGATGGCCGCCCCGCCCCCAAGACGCTGCTCCAGGACCTTTCGCTCGACCTGACGGAACGGCGGATCGGGGTTATCGGGGCCAACGGCTCGGGCAAGTCCACCCTCCTGAGGCTCCTGAACGGGCTCGTGGCACCCAGCGACGGCACCGTGCGAGTCGCCGGTGCCGATACGGTCCGGGCCGTCCGTGAGGTCCGCCGCCGCGTGGGCTTTGTCTTCACCGATCCGCTCTCCCAGCTCGTCATGCCCACCGGGCGCGAGGATGTCGAACTGTCCCTGCGCCGCTCCATCCGTAACGCCCCTGAGCGCCGGGCCCATGCGGAGTCGGTGCTGGAACGGTTCGGCCTCCTCCCGCTGGCGGACCAGAGCATCTACGAGCTCTCCGGCGGCGAACGCCAGCTCCTGGCGCTGGCCGCGGTCCTGGCCGTTAATCCGGAGGTGCTGGTCCTGGACGAGCCGTCCACGCTGCTGGACCTGCGCAACCGCGAACTCCTGCGGCGCACGCTCGCCGGGCTCCGCCAACAGGTGATCCTGTCCACACACGACCTCGAGCTGGCCCTGGACATGGACCGCGTCCTGGTGGTGGATGCCGGGAAGGTGGTGTTCGACGGCGAGCCGGCGGCCGCCGTCGCCCGTTACCGTGCCCTGAGCGCGGCGGCCCTGGAGCACGCCGTGCCGGAGCAGCCGTGGCGGGAGCAGGCGTGAGCGGCCACGGCTTCCTGCTGGCGGCGTATGTGCCGGGC
>NZ_JBFTZL010000141.1:0-9586 GCF_056406825.1 Arthrobacter sp. P1_A5
GCGCGGACCCGGCCTCGGTGGCCTACGAGGCCGTCAAGGCCGGCATCGACCAGGAAGTCGACGTCGTCATGATCGACACCGCGGGGCGCCTGCAGAACAAGGTGGGCCTCATGGACGAGCTCAGCAAGGTCAAGCGGGTCATCGAAAAGCTGGCCGAGGTGGACGAGGTGCTGCTGGTCCTGGACGCCACCACCGGCCAGAACGGACTCAACCAGGCCCGGGTGTTCTCCGAGGTCGTGAACATCACCGGGATCGTCCTGACCAAGCTGGACGGCACCGCCAAGGGCGGGATCGTCGTCGCCATCCAGAAATCCCTTGGGGTCCCGGTGAAGCTGATCGGCCTGGGCGAAGGCGCCGACGACCTCGCGCCGTTCGAGGCCGAAGGCTTCGTGGACGCGCTGCTGAACTAGCGCGCGCCGCAACAAAAAGAGTGCCCCGGTCCTGTCTGGTCAGTTCAGACAGGACCGGGGCACTCTTTGTTCGAGTGGCTAGTACTTGAAGTTCAGGACCGTTACTGTGCCGGCTGTCAGATTGAACTGCTGCGTCTGGGACTTGAACGCGAAGCCGGGCACCGTGGCGCGCTTGGCGAGGGGTGTGGGCTCGGTCTTGGCGCCATCGATGACGGTCTCGTCCTCGGCTGCGTAGCTGGGTCCGCTGAGCTGGGTCATGGTCCCGGTGACAGGCTTGCCCGGAAGGTTCAGGGTGACGGAAGTCTGCGCGGCCTTTTCGGGGTCGTTTTCGTTGATGATCACCACGCTGGTGCTGCCGTCGGCGTTCTGCAGCGCGTAGCTGAACGTCGGGCCGCCGCCGGTGCTGTTCACTTTCATGAATTTGCCGGCCTCGAGCTCGGCCACCATGGAGATGCCGAAGAAGTTGGCACGGCCGGACATCTGGCCATTGCCGAACGGGTAGGCCCCGGCGCTGCAGATGGCGGACAGGGGCGGGCCGCCCTTGCAGGTCAGCAGCGAGCTGTGGAAGCCGATTCGGGTGATGCCCAGCTGGGCGGCGGTGAGGGCATAGTCTGCCGCCCACAGCGCAGATGCGTGGGTACGGGAGGTCTCATTGGAGCCGGGGCACGCCGAGATCCCGGTTTCCGGAATCCAGGTTTCCAGGCCGGCGGCCTGACCCACCGCGAGGGCCGCCTTCTGGTAGTTGACGGCACGGTCGTGCATCGCTCGGCTCATCGCGTTTGCCAACGTAGGCGAGTCCTGGGGCAGGCCGCCGTCACAGTTGGAGAGCGGGTAGTGGTGGAACGTCAGGATTTTCTTCTGCGGGAGGTCCGCGTCGACGAACGGCTGCCACCACTTCTGGTCGTAGGCGCCCGGGCCGGAGATGGGCACGTTCGGCGCCACTGCATAGATCGCGTTGGCGTAGTCCTTCAATTCCCGATTGTACTGATCCAGGCTGTAGCCGCTGCCGGACTTCACATCGTTGAACACGAAGCCGTTGGGCTCATTGCCCACAGTGATGCTCAGCAGCCGGTCGCCGAGGATCGCCGAGGCGTTCTTGGCCATGTCCGCAGCCCGCGCCGGGTTGTAGTGGCCCAGATCCACTGTGAGGCTGACCCTGGCGTCGCCTGCCTCCAGCAGGGTCTTGAGCCGGACCAGGTCTGCCGGGCCCACGGCCTTGACCGGGTGCGTCTTGTCACCCTTGTAGTCGGCGGGGACAGCCTCGCCGCTGGAGGTCCAGAAGAAACGCCGGTCCACGGCGTTGCCGCCGAAACGCAGGACCGGCTGGTCGATCTCCTTGAGCAGCTTGACCATCGACGCGTTGTCGCTGCTGAGGTCGGGATCGGCCAGATCCGTGGCCTCCAGGGAAATTCCCGCCATGCCCTTGTTCAGGGAAGTGCCCACGAGGTCGCTGGAGACATCGACCTTGAGGGGCTCAACCTTTTCCAGCGGCGACCCGGCCGGCGGACCCGGCTGTGCGTAATAGGTGACGGGCGGTCCCACCTCGGCCGGGGCGGGTGCCGGGGCTGACTGGGCGGCGGGGGAAGAAGCGGCCGGCGGTGCCGGGGTCGGGTTTCCGAGGGCGAGGGGAACCAGTACTGCTGCGGCGACGGCGACAATTCCTGCGCCGGCGATCAGCCCTGCGCGCTTCCTGTTGCCCGCGCTCTTTCCTGCGTTGGCTCCTGTGTTGGCTCCCGCGTCGGCTCCCGCGTCGGCGGGTTGGGCGGGGTCGGGGCTTTCGGCTTTCCCGGGGGAAGAGTCGAATTTGGCCATGGGGGATTACCTCCGGAAGTTTGTAGCACGTGCCCCCAGCTTAGCCAAGGGCGGCGGMCGACGCTGACCGGAAGGTCCCGGACAGCGTCCCGTGCACGGTCCGGGACAAGGTCATGGCTGAGGCACGTGCCCGGCGGACCGGTGGCGGCAACGCCGCAGGTCAGGCGCGATCCGGGGCCGGCCGGCGGAACGTTTCGCGGGCCGGCAACCACACGGCGGCGGCGGCCAACAGGATGCCGCCAGTGACCCCAAAGGCCCATCCGTAGCCCAGTCGGTCCGCCAGCAGTCCGGCCACCACCGGTCCGACAATCGCGCCGCTGTCCGAGGCCATCTGGAAGACGGCCAGGACGCGGCCGCCCGAGCGCTCGTTGCCGATCACATCGGCGATGGCAGCCTGCTGGGCCGGTCCCAGCAGCCCGGAGCCGATCCCGGCGCAAGCGGACGCGAGCAGGAACCAGGGCAGCTGGTGCGTGAACCCGATGGCCGCCGTGGCGGTGCCGGTGACCAGCAGCCCGGCCAGCAGGAGCGGCTTGCGGCCCAGGCTGTCCGCGAGCCGGCCGGAAAAC
Source organism: Arthrobacter sp. P1_A5 (assembly GCF_056406825.1). NCBI lineage: Bacteria > Bacillati > Actinomycetota > Actinomycetes > Micrococcales > Micrococcaceae > Arthrobacter > Arthrobacter sp. P1_A5. Next base: position 2,789 of record NZ_JBFTZL010000141.1, read on the forward strand.
GTCAGCGCCACCGCGTTGCCGCCGGCAAACACCGCCAGGGCCCAACCGGCCGATTCCGGACCGGCGCCGAGCGCCACGACGGCGAAGAGCGGCACTGTGGCCATCCGCACCCCGAAGGTGGCCCAGCCGTTGGCAAAGCTCGAAAACAGGCCGGCCCGGTAGGCGCTGTCCCGCAGCGCGTCCCGCAGTTCCATCGCCGGGGCCGTGGCGCCGGGCTGCCGCGAGGCGGCGGGGACATGGCTGAGCTGGGTTTGCACCACGACGGCGGCCAGCACCAGGGCCGCCGCGTAGGCCAGGAACGGCACCCGCAAGCCGAAGCCGGCCAGCATCCCGCCGACGATGGGGCCGCAGACGTTGCCGATCAGGAAGGCGGAGGCATAGGCCCCGGAGACCCGGCCGCGGCTTTCCGGCGGCGCGAGCCGGACCACGAGCGCCATGGACGCCACCGTGAACATCACCGAACCAGCCCCGCCGAGGCCGCGGAAGACCAGCAACTGCCAGTAATTCTGGGCGAAAGCGCAGGCCGCCGTGGACGCCGCGACGATCAGCAGCCCGGCCACATAGACCGGCCGTTCGCCCAGCTTCACGATCAGGGCGCCGCCGGCCGGTGCAAAGACGAGCCGCATGAAAGCGAAGATGCTCACGATCACCGCCGCCGCGGTCGCCCCGACGTCGAACGTGGTGGCGAACTGGGGCAGAACCGGTGCCACGAGGCCGAAGCCGATCGCAATCAGGAAGGCCGCCACCAGCATCACCTTGATGTCCCGGGGCAGCCGGGAACGGCCCGGGGCCCGGGAAGGGACCTTGGCTGCGGCGTCGCCGGCGGGGCGGGAGGTCTTGCTCATAATGCGTTCGTCCTTGGGAAGATGCGGTGCCGGCTGGCGGCGGGTCCAACAAGTGCGGGAATAATCCGCTGAAACATAACCGTAACAAGTGTGAGATGCACCATTTACGTCCGGGAGGTTCTTGTAACAACCCGGCAATGTAAATCCTCCGCCAGCGAAACACTGCCCCGCGAAACTCTTTCTAGAACGCAAATAAATGCGTTGGGACCGGCGGACTACTCCGCACCTAATAGCAAGAGAGGACGTAGACCATGGAACTCACCGCAGGTCTCGTTTGGCTCCTGGTCGCCGCGGCACTCGTGCTGTTCATGACCCCGGGCCTGGCATTCTTCTACGGCGGCATGACCCGCGCCAAGTCGGCTTTGAACATGATGATGATGAGCTTCGTCGCCATTGGAACCGTCGGCATCATGTGGATCCTGTGGGGCGCTTCGATGGCTACGACCAACGAAGACAACTTCTACCAGATCTTCGCCAACCCGTTCAGCCACTTCGGCCTGCACAACTTCACCGAACCGGCCGACCTGCTCAAGGTCGKCTACGCGGCCACCTTCGCGATCATTACGGTGGCCCTGATTTCCGGTGCGGTCGCCGACCGCGCCAAGTTCTCCGCATGGGTGGTGTTCACCCCCATCTGGGCGACCCTGGTTTACGCGCCGATGGCCTTCATGGTCTGGGGCGGCGGACTCTTCTCCGCGAATGGCTGGTTCGGCCAGACGTTCGCGCCGGTCATCGACTTCGCCGGCGGCACCGTGGTCCACATCAACGCCGGCGTCGCGGGCCTCATCCTGGTCCTGATCATCGGTAACCGCAAGGGCTTCGGCAAGGACCCGAACCACCGCCCGCACAACATTCCGTTCGTCATGCTCGGTGCCGCAATCCTGTGGTTCGGCTGGTTCGGCTTCAACGCCGGTGCCGCCGCGACGGTGGAGCAGGCCGGCCTGATCTGGATCAACACCCTGGCCGCCCCGGCCGCCGCCATGCTCGGCTGGCTTGCCGTGGAGCGCTTCCGCGACGGTCACCCGACCTCCCTCGGTGCCGCCTCCGGCGTGGTCGCCGGCCTGGTCGCCATCACCCCGGCCTGCGCCAACGTCTCCCCGCTGGGTGCGATCGCCCTCGGCGTCGTGGCCGGTGTGGCCTCGGCGCTCGCCGTCGGCCTGAAGTTCAAGTTCGGCTACGACGACTCGCTCGACGTCGTCGGCGTCCACCTCGTCTCCGGTGTTGTCGGCACGGTCGCAATCGGCTTCCTTGCCACCCCGACCCAGGGCGCCGCAGGCCTGTTCTACGGCGGCGGCACCACGCAGCTGGTCGCCCAGACCCTCGCGGCAATGATGGCCATCGTCTTCACCGCCGTGATGACCTTCATCATTGCCTTCCCGATCCACAAGCTCATGGGCTTCCGGGTTTCCCAGGAACAGGAAGTTGTCGGTGTGGACCTGAGCCTGCACGCAGAGACCGCCTACGAGTTCGGCGTCGGCGGGCACGGCGGCAGCTTCCAGCCGCTGCACGAACTGATCACGGGCAAGCCGATGGGCGGCGAGCCGCAGGAGGAAGGCACAGCCGCCGAAGTRCCGGTGGACGCCGCGTCCAACGGCAAGCAGAACGCAACGGGCAAGGAAAGTGTGGGGGCATGAAACTGATCACGGCAATCGTCCGACCGGAAAAGCTTGAGGCTATTCGCGAAGGCCTGGAAGCCTACGGTGTGCAGGGCCTCACGGTCAGCGCAGCCAGCGGCTACGGCCGGCAGCGCGGCTACACCGAGGTGTACCGCGGGGCCGAGTACAACGTGGACCTGCTGCCAAAGATCCGGGTGGAAGTCCTGGCCACCGACGAACAGGCGGACGACATCCTGGATGTCATCATCGCCAGTTCCAACACCGGCCGGGCCGGCGACGGCAAAGTCTGGACGATGGATGTGTTCGAAGCTGTCAGGGTCCGTACCGGAGAGCGTGGTTCGGCAGCGATCTAGTTGCTCCCCGCTCCATGCCGCTAGAGCCAACAGACACAGCGGCGTTGACACGGCACTGACACAGCGGGCCGGATACCTGAGAAGGTGTCCGGCCCGCTGTGTCGTTGCTGCTGTGTCGGCCCGGAAGCGGCTCCGGCGCACCGCCGGATCCGCGCGGGCCCTGCCGCGACGAATCTAGGCCGGCCAGCCCTCCGGCCCCGGGGTCCCGGCCGGATATTCCTCCAGCGGGACATGTCCGGCGGTCCAGGATTTCAGCACCGGCGCCAGGATGCGCCAGCAGTCCTCGGCCGTGTCCGCCCGCACCGAGAGCAGCGGATCCCCGGTCAGCACGCCCTCGAGCACTTCACCGTAGGGGAGGAGTTCGGAGGCGCTCAGTTCGGCCTGCAGCGTGGCCCGGTCCAGGCTCAGGACATTGCCCGGTCCGTTCACGTCGACGTCGAACTGCAGCGTGTCCGGGCCAAAGCCGATCCGCAGCTGGTTGGGGGCGTCCACACCGGTGAACCCCTTCGGAAGGTGCGGCACCGGCCGGAAGGTCACCACGGCCTCCTTGCGTTTCTGGCCCAGCGCCTTGCCCGAGCGCAGGATGAACGGCACGCCCTGCCAGCGCCAGTTGTCGATCTCCACCTGCACCTCGGCGAGGGTTTCAGTACCCCTGGACGCGTCCACGCCCTCCTCCTTGGCGTAGTCCGGAATGTCCCGGCCGTTGATCGAACCCGCCGTGTACCGGGCCCGGCGGCTGCTTTGCCGGTAGGGGGCCTTGATGCTGCTGGCCCGCAGCACGGTGGCCACGGCATCGCGGAGATCGCGTTCGTCCACGGATGCCGGCGGCTCGATTGCCATGAGGGCCATGATCTGAAGCAGGTGGCTTTGGATCATGTCACGGAGCGCCCCGGCGCCGTCGTAGTAGCGGGCGCGGCCTTCGAGGGCGAGGTCCTCGTCGAAGATGATCTCGATTTTTTCGATGTTCTGCCGGTTCCACACCGGCTCCAGGAACGTGTTCGCGAAGCGCAGGCCAAGGATGTTCAGGACCGTTGCCTTGCCGAGGAAGTGGTCCACGCGGTGGATGTGGTCCTCCGGGACCAGCGCCGCCAGCGTCTTGTTCAGGTGGCGCGCCGACTGCTCGTCGGAGCCGAACGGCTTCTCCATGACCAGCCGGGTGCCGGCGGGCACATCCTCCGGCGCCAGGGCCTCGCACGCGAGCTGGCTGACCCGCGGCGGCAGGGCGAAGTAGACCGCCACGGGCCCCTCCAGTTGCGCCAGGAGCCCGGCGAGCTGGCCCTTGGCCGTGACATCGAGCTGGTGGTAGGTGCTCTCCTTGCGGATCCGCTTGAGCTCCCGCTTGCCGTGGGCGTCGGCCTTGGAGTCCTCGTCCGCGAACGACTCCTCGATCCGGCCAAGCCACTGCTCCGGCGTCCACGGGTCCGATCCCGCTCCCGCCAGGGTGAGGCCGTCGGCGCGGCCCCGGGACACCAGGCGGGCAAGCCCCGGTAACAGGAGCCTTCCGGTGAGATCGCCGGAAGCGCCCAGGATGAGCAGGGTTTTTACAGTTGTTTGGCTGGTCACCTACGCCAGCATGCCATCTTGAAGGCGCATCTTGGTACCCTAGATAGTCGAGTCCTGTTGTCGAGGCGGTTCGTCCAGGCGAATACTAGTCGCGACGCTGGCGTGCCGCACCGGCCGCCACCTGTAGATCCACTGAAAGAAGTGCACGGCGCGTGTTCAATTCACTCTCTGACCGGTTGACAGCAACCTTCAAGAATCTGCGTGGCAAGGGCCGCCTGACCGAGGCGGACGTTGACGCCACAGTCCGCGAGATCCGGCGTGCCCTCCTGGACGCCGATGTCGCTGTGCCCGTGGTCCGGGAGTTCACCGGCCGCGTCCGCGAGCGTGCCCTCGGCGCCGAGGTCTCCGGGGCGCTGAACCCGAGCCAGCAGATCGTGAAGATCGTCAACGAGGAACTCGTCGAGATCCTCGGCGGCGAGACCCGCCGGATCCGCCTGGCGAAGACCGGACCCACCATCATCATGCTGGCCGGCCTCCAGGGCGCCGGCAAGACCACCCTGGCCGGCAAGCTGTCCAAGTGGCTCAAGTCCCAGGGCCACAGCCCGATGCTGGTGGCCTGCGACCTCCAGCGCCCCAACGCCGTCACCCAGCTGCAGGTAGTCGGCCAGCGCGCCGGCGTGCCCGTCTTCGCCCCGCACCCAGGCGCCACGTCCACCGAGCTGGACCACCCTGCCGGCGACCCTGTCGCCGTCGCCCGCGCCGGCGTCGAGGAAGCCAAGCGCACCCTCCACGACGTCGTGATCGTGGACACCGCCGGCCGTCTCGGCGTCGACGCCGACATGATGGAGCAGGCGCGCCAGATCCGCCGCGCGATCRTCCCGAACGAAGTCCTGTTCGTGATCGACTCCATGATCGGCCAGGACGCCGTCAACACGGCCCTGGCCTTCGACGAGGGCGTCAACTTCACCGGCATCGTGCTCTCCAAGCTCGACGGCGACGCCCGCGGCGGCGCCGCGCTCTCCGTCGCGTCGGTGACCGGCAAGCCGGTCATGTTCGCCTCCACGGGCGAAGGCGTGGACGACTTCGAGCTCTTCCACCCGGACCGCATGGCCTCGCGCATCCTCGACATGGGTGACGTCCTCACCCTGATCGAGCAGGCCGAGAAGTCCTGGGACAAGGATGAAGCCGCGCGGATGGCGAAGAAGTTCGCCGACCAGGAAGACTTCACCCTCGATGACTTCCTCGCGCAGATGCAGCAGATCCGCAACATGGGCTCCATGAAGAAGATGCTCATGATGATGCCGGGCGCGCAGAACATCCGCCAGCAGCTGGAGCAGTTCGACGAGCGCGAGATCGACCGCGTCGAGGCCATTGTCCGCTCGATGACCCCGCACGAGCGTGTGGCTCCGAAGATCATCAACGGCTCCCGCCGGGCCCGTATTGCCCGCGGTTCCGGCGTGCACGTCTCCGAGGTCAACGGACTGCTGGAACGTTTTGCCCAGGCCCAGAAGATGATGAAGAAGATGGCCGCCGGCGGCGGGATGCCCGGCATGCCGGGAATGCCCGGCATGGGCGGCGGGGGCGGAGCCCGCAAGGGAGCCAAATCCGCGCCCAAGAAGAAGGCCCGCTCCGGCAACCCGGCCAAGGCGGCGCAGGAACTGCGCGACGCCGAGGCCCGGCGTGCCGCCGGCCCCAAGGCGCTGCCCACCGGCGCGTCGTTTGGCCAGCAGGGCGGCGACTTCGATCCGTCCCAGCTGAACCTGCCCAAGGGTTTCGACAAGTTCCTCGGCGGCAGCAAGTAGCCATAAGTGCTGACGGCCGCCGGCACTGTGTCGCCGGCGGCATCAGCACTGAAGTGCCATAGGGTTAGACAATGTTCAAGCAGCGCGTAGTCTTCGTCCATGGGGACGGCAGCTTCGGCGCCGCCGCGTGGCCAAAACAGCACGGAATGGCGCTGGACTACGACGCCCTGTTCCTGCGGCGGCACGGGTTTGACGCCGTCGCGGAACCGCTCGAATCCAACTTCGCCGCCGACGCCGCCATCGTGCTCGCCTCGCTGGCAGACGACGGCCGCGGCGAGGCCGGCGGCCACGTGGTGGCCCATTCGCAGGGCGCGATCGCGGCGATGATGGCCGCCGTCGAACGGCCCGACCTCGTCCAGTCGCTGACCCTGGTGGAACCGGCCTGCCTGTCCCTGACCGCGGAGCTCCCGGCCACCGCCGCGCACCGGGCCCTGATGCAGCCGCTCTTCGACGTCCGCCACAACCTCAGCGACGACGACTTCCAGCGGGAGTTCATCCGCCGCGCGTTCGCGGCGGACGCCCCCGGGGCCACGACGCCGGAGGCCCTCCGGGCTGCGCGCCGGCTCCGCCTGCAGGCGCCGCCGTGGGAAGCACCGCTGCAGATCGTGCCGGGCGTGCCGACCCTGGTGCTGACCGGCGGCTGGGAACCGCTGTATGAGGAAATCGCCGGCTACCTGCG
>NZ_JBFTZL010000142.1:0-9561 GCF_056406825.1 Arthrobacter sp. P1_A5
GGCAACAGCCGGAACGTCCCGGCCCCGCCGTCGACGGCGTCATGGAGGCCGGGCTCCCGGCGCCCGTGCTGCGCGACGCCTCCCGGGACGCACGCCTGCTGGTAGTGGGCAGCCGGGGCCTCGGCGCCGTCCTGGGCCAGGTGGCCGGCTCGGTCTGCATCGATCTGGCCGGCTCGGCACCCTGCCCGGTGATGATAATCCGGCGCCCGCGCCGCCGGGCCCACCCCGTCGTGGTGGGAGTCGACGCCTCGCCCCGCAGCCCCGCCACGGTGGCCGAGGCCATCCGGTTGGCCAAAGTCCTCGGCGCCCCGCTGCACCTCGTCCACGTCGATCCATTGCGCGGCGGGGCACGGGAAGAGCACGGCCGCCATGCCCTGCTCCACGGCCAGGAGCTGCTCGAGCGCGCCATCGACGAGGCCCGCGGGATGGCGCCCGGGCTGGAGGTTGCCGGCGCCCTGCGTGAGGGCCATGCGGCCCGGGAGCTCCTCGACGCCGCGGACGACGCCGACGTGCTGGTGCTCGGGACCCACAACCCTGCGGCCGGAGCCGGCAACACGGTCTCCGCCGTGCTGCACAAGGCGCGCTGCAACGTGCTGGTCACCCGCTAGCCGCCGCGAGCGCAACCGATTCGGACCTGCAGACGCTGCAAGAAGGAGGCCGCGGTGCGAGCATGGCAAGTTGGACTTCCCGGGCCCATGTCCAGCGGCCCCCTCGTTGCCGCCGACCGCCCGGATCCTGTGCCGGGACGCGGCGAAGTCCTGCTGAAAGTGCGGGTCTGCGGTGTGTGCCGCACGGACTTGCACCTGGCCGAGGGCGACCTCACGCCGCGGCACGCCGGGGTCATCCCGGGCCATGAGGTAGTGGGTGAGGTGATCGGGCAGGGACCGGGGGCAGCCAGGTTCGGCATCGGCGAACGGGTGGGCGTGGCCTGGCTGGGCGGCACCTGTGGCGCCTGCCGGTTCTGCCTGCGCGGCCAGGAAAACCTCTGCCTGTCCCCCACGTTTACCGGCTGGGACCGCGACGGCGGGTACGCCGAACTCATCACCGCGGCGGAGAACTTCGCCTACCGGATCCCGGAGACGTTCAGCGACGAGGAGGCTGCGCCGCTCCTGTGTGCAGGCATCATCGGCTACCGGGCCCTGACCCGGGCCGAACTGCCGATCGGCGGACGGCTGGGCATCTATGGGTTCGGCGGCTCCGCGCATCTGGCGGCCCAAATCGCCCTTTACCGGGGTGCGCGCGTGTACGTCATGACCCGGTCCGCGCAGGCTCGCGCGCTGGCCCTGGACCTGGGCGCGACATTCGCGGGCGGGGCCGAGGAACAACCGCCCGATCCCCTGGATGCCGCGATCCTCTTCGCCCCCGCGGGCGGGCTGGTTCCGGTTGCGCTCCGGGCCCTGGACCGCGGCGGGACGCTCGCCGTCGCGGGCATCCACCTGAGCGATATACCGTCGCTGCACTACGCCGACGAGCTCTTCGAAGAGCGCCAGTTGCGCAGCGTCACAGCCAACACCAGGGCCGACGGCGAGGAGTTCTTCCGGATTGCCGCCGAGATCCCGCTCCGCCCGACCACTGTGGCGTACCCGTTCGAGGCCGCGGACCGGGCCCTGCGGGACCTGGCGGAGGACCGGATCACCGGAGCAGCCGTGCTGCACATGGACGCGACATAGCCCGGAACCACCGCAAGCAAGTCACCGCACCGACGCCGGGGACACGCTTCGGCGCGTCAGCCGGGCGTCCCGGCGTCCCGGCGGACTCGTGCTCCTGGCCCGCCCGGAGCAGCACCTTCTCGACGCCCACCCGCACCAGCACCGGAGCCGCGCGACAGTGGCGTTGGGCCCGGCTGCGCTCAGCCCAGGAGCGCATCGAGGGTGGTGAAGCCATAGCCGGCCTGGCGGATGCGGCTGATGACCTGGGGCAGGGCAGCGGCGTCCAGGGTGGTGCCGTCGTCGGGGTTGGAGCCGATGTGCATCAGGACAATTTCCCCCGGCTGCAGGCCCGACAGGACGCGGTCCGCCACGACCTGCGCCCTCACTCCGCCGCTGGTGCCTTTCCAGCCCAGGGTGTCGACGCTCCAGCGCACCGGAAGGTAGCCGAGGTTGTTGACGGTGGCGATGGTCCTGGCGTCGCGGTCGCCGAAGGGAAACCGGAAGAGCGGCCGCGGGTCAGCCCCGGCCGCCCGGATGGCCTCTTCGGCCGACCGGACCTGGTCCCTGATGCCGACGTCGGGCAGCCCGGTGAATGCCGGATGCGTCATGGAATGGTTGCCCACCCGGTGCCCGCCGGCAACGATCGCCGCCACTCCTCCGGGGTTCGCGGCAGCCCAGCTGCCGGTAAGGAAGAACGTGGCCCGCACGTCCGCGGCGGCAAGACTCTGCAGGATGCTCGGCAGTCCGGCAGCGTTGGCGCCGGCGTCGAAGGTCAGGGCCACTACGGTTCCGGCGCCCGGGATGCTCTCGACGTCGTGGCCGGCGAGCGCGGCGGGGAACCGCGCCGCGGGGGGCACGGTAGCGGGAGCCGTCGGTGCCCGGGTCGGCGGGGGGACGGGACCCGGCTCGGCCGGAACTGGTCCGCTGGTATTCGGAGCCGGCGATGCCGAGGTCGGTTCAGGGGACGGGGAGGCAGGGGGCGCGGTCCCGGAGGCACTTGCGCTGACGGGTCCGGATACCGGTGCGGTGACGGGCGCAGATGGGGGCGGTGACGCAGTCGGCACCCCCTGAAGCAGCACGACCGCGGCACCGGCGGCCAGAAACAGCGCAACCACCACGGCCGCGATCACCAACAGCCGGCGGCGGCCCGCGATCATGGACCCCATGCTTCACCTTGGCATCACGCGCTACGGCAGGCTAGGGCTCAAAGGCCCCGCCCGTGCCGCAGCCTAGGAGGCCGCCGGAATCAGGCCGTCCGCACGGTACCGGTCGAACAGCTGCAGGAATGCGTCTTCCGTGCGGCGGTACCCGGTGAAACCGGCGAGCCGGCTCTTGCTCATGTCCGTGACCACCTCGAGGTTCCGGCCCAGGTCGCCGTCCGTGTGCCACCAGGAGGCGACCTGCGCGAGGTCGGCTTCGGCCAGTCCATGGCGGGCGGCGATGCCCGACCACACGCCTTCCATGCCGCTCATTTGCTGCTCCAACGGCCGCGGTTCGTTGCTGTAACCCACCGGCTCGACCGCGAAGTAGTCGGCCAGCGCAGGCCACATGCGCCGCCAGCGGAAGACATCGCCGTTGACGATGTTGTAGGCCTGGTCGCCAACGTTGTCCGCTGTGGCCGCCCAGATCATGTGGTCCGCCAGCAGTCCGCTGTCGGTCATGTCCGTGAGGCTGTTCCACTGCGTCTCGGAGCCCGGGAAGATGAACGGCTGGCCCAGTTCCTTACAGATGGATGCCTGAACGGCGAGGGTTAGCCCCATGTTCATGGCGTTCCCGACCGCATGCCCGATCACCGTATGCGCCCGGTGCACGGACCAGCCAAAGCCCTGCTTCGCGGCAGCAGCCCACAACTCGTCTTCCTGGGCGTAGTAGAAGTTCGGCGTCGGCAGCCTCGGCTCGCTCTCCCGAAAGGGGGTGTCCGGCATTTCCCCGGCCGCATACGCCTCAAACGGGCCCAGATAGTGCTTCAGCCCGGTCATGAGGGCGACGTGCTTCACAGGCTTGCCGTTGAGGCTGGCGAGGACGTTCCGCAGCATGCCCGCGTTTGTGTCGATGTTCTCTTGTTCGGTCTTCCGCCTGGACCAGGCTGTGTAGAACACATGGGTGGGTGAAACATCTGCCAGGGCCTCGCGCAGGTTCTCCACGGATGTCAGATCCGCGCTCACATGGCGCACGTCACGGCGGCGGAGGGGATTGCGGGAGAGCCCCACCACGTCCCAGCCCTCCTCGACGAGCCTGTCCACCAGGGCGGATCCGGCAATTCCGCTTGCCCCCACCACCAGGGCGGTCCGGGTGTCGACGGTCTCTGAACTGCTTCGCACGTCATTCCTCCTGGCATCGCTTGTGCTGCGCCGCGCCCATCGCCTATGTCGGGTCCCTGCGCGCCGGCCCGCTTGATCGGGACGGCTGCTCGTCCAGCCTCTCATGCCGGGGTCCGGCGACGGTCCGGGAGGCCGTCCCGGCAAGCCGGTCCCGGCCGCGCGGTAGGATTCAGGGAGACGCCAAAACTGATACGAAGCTAAGGCGGAACATCCGTGAAATTCGTACTCCGGTATCCGCTCGTGGCCGGGACCCTCGTCGTCCTGCTGGCGGTGCTGGTCTTGCTGTTCTCCGGGCAGGAAGGCATAGCCCGGGCCGCTGCGAGCGTCTATGCCCTGGCCGTGGCGGCCTACCTCGCCGTCGGGATGGCGCGCCGGCTCGCAGGCGGGCAGTTCGGCATCGACATCCTGGCCGTCACCGCAATCGTCAGCACCGTGCTGGTGGGCGAGTACGTCGCCTCGATGATCGTCGTACTCATGCTCGCGGGCGGCACTGCCCTTGAGGACTACGCCGCCGGCCGGGCCAAGGGCGAACTCACCGCGTTGCTCGAACGCGTCCCGCAGACGGCCCACCGGGAGCGCAACGGCTCCGCCGCCGGAACCCACACAGCCGGAACCCACACAGCCGGACCCCCCGCCGCCGGAACCCCAACGGAAAGCCAACACGAGGACGTGGCGGCCGCCGACGTCGAGATCGGGGACATCCTGCTGGTCAGGCCCGGCGAGGTGGTCCCGCTGGACGGCGTCCTGCTCTCCGAGTCCGGCTCTTTCGATGAGTCCTCACTCACCGGGGAGAGCCTGCCGGTGGAGCGGTCCGCCGGGGACGGCCTCATGAGCGGTTCGCTGAACGGTGAGGCCGCCGTCCGGATGCGGGTCACGGCGCGCATGGAGGATTCGCAGTACAGCCGGATCGTCGCCCTCGTGCAGGAGGCAGCGGACAGCAAGGCGCCCATGGTCCGGCTCGCTGACCGCTATGCCGTGCCGTTCACGGCCCTCGCGTACGTGCTCGGCGCCGTGGGCTGGATCATCAGCGGCAGCCCGGAACGTTTCGCGGAGGTCCTCGTGGTGGCCACGCCGTGCCCCCTGCTGATCGCCGCGCCGGTGGCGTTCCTCGGCGGCATGAGCCGCGCCGCGCACTCCGGCGTCATCGTCAAGTACGCCGGGGTGCTGGAACAGCTGAGCCGGATCAAGACGGCCGCCTTCGACAAGACAGGGACCCTCACGTACGGCCGCCCGTCCCTGCTGCGTATCCGGACCGCCGGGCCCCTCGCAGAGGACGAGGTCCTGCAGTTGGCGGCGTCCGCGGAACAGTATTCCTCGCATGTCCTGGCCGCCTCAGTGGTGGAGGCCGCGCGGAACCGGGCCCTGCCCTTCGCGGCCGCCACCGAAGCCACCGAATTCGCCACCCACGGGGTCCGCGCCAGGTTCGATGGCCAGGACGTGGTGGTGGGCAAGCCAGCGTTCGTCGCAGAGTGGGCGTCCGGCGTGGTGGAGGCTGGGCTGGCCAGCGGCGAGCTCGCCATCTACGTCGGTGCCGGCGGAAAATTCGTGGGCGCCCTGGTGATGAGCGATCCCATCCGCAAAGAGACCCGCCGCACCCTCGCCGACCTCAAGGCCCTGGGCGTACGCCGAACGGTCATGCTGACCGGTGACGCGCTCGCCACGGCCCGGCACATCGCGGACGAGGCAGGGCTCACCGACGTCCGCGCCGAGTGCCTGCCGCGGGACAAGGTCGAGGCCGTCAGGTCGCTGCCGGACGGTCCGGTCATGATGGTCGGCGACGGCGTCAACGATGCCCCCGTCCTGGCGGTCGCCGACGTCGGAATCGCCATGGGCGCCCGCGGTTCGACGGCGGCCGGCGAGTCGGCCGACGTCGTGATCATCCTCGATGACCTCTCCAAGGTGGGGACCGCCGTCCGGATCGGGCAACGCACCGTGCAGGTGGCCCTGCAGAGCATCTGGATCGGCGTCGGCCTGAGCGTGGCCCTCATGCTGGCCGCCGCCGCGGGCTACGTGCCGGCCATCGCCGGCGCCCTGTCCCAGGAACTGGTGGACCTCGCCACAATCCTCAATGCCCTGCGTTCACTCGGCCCCGGCCGCCGCGGCGCAGCCAGCCCGGTGCGGTCCCGGGAAAGCGAGCGGCAGGCCCCGCTACCGGGATGACTATTGTCTGGCTGACTCTGTCTCTGCCGCCGCGACGGCTGACTCAGTCTCCGCTTCCGCGATCCGCGGCACGGTCTTGAGGTAGCTGTCCGGGTTCAGGGAGATCGAGTCGATCCCTTCGCGCACCAGGAACGCGGCGAACTCCGGGTGGTTGCTCGGTCCCTGCCCGCAAATGCCGATCTTGATGCCGGCGGCGTGGGCCTTGCGGATGGCCTCGCTGATCATCGCCATCACGGCCTCGTCCCGCTCATCGAAGAGCGCCGCGAGCTGGCCGGAGTCACGGTCCACGCCCAGGACCAGCTGGGTGAGGTCGTTGGAGCCGATCGAGAACCCGTCGAACCGCGTGGCGAACTTCTCGGCCAGGACCACGTTGGACGGGATTTCGCACATCATGTAGACCTGCAGCCCGTTGCTGCCGCGGACCAAACCATGCTCGTCCATCACGGCCAGGACCTTGTCCGCCTCCTGCGGCGTGCGGCAAAACGGCACCATGACAATCACGTTGGTGAACCCGAGCTTCTCGCGGACACGTTTGAGCGCGGCGCATTCGAGCGCGAACCCCTCGCGGTAACGGGGGTCGTAGTAGCGCGAGGCGCCGCGGAACCCGAGCATGGGATTCTCTTCCGGTTCCTCGAAGGCGCCACCGCCGAGCAGGTGGGCGTATTCGTTGGTCTTGAAGTCGCTGAGCCGGACAATCACGGGGCGCGGATAATACGGCGCGGCGATCTTGGCGATCCCCAGCGACAGGGCGTCCACGAAGTACTCGGCCGGGTCCGCATAGGCCTGCGCCAGCTCCCGGATCTGGTGCGCCTCGGCCGGATCCGTGACCCGTTCCGGGTGGACAAGCGCCATGGGATGGACGCGGATCAGGCTGCTGATGATGAATTCCATCCGGGCAAGCCCGACGCCGTCCGCCGGCAGCCGCCACCACTGGAAGGCCGCGGCTGGGCTGGCGATGTTGACCATGACGGCCGTGCGCGTCGCAGGCAGCGCGCCGAGGTCCACCTCTTCGGTTTCGAACGCCAGGGTGCCGTCGTAGACCCGGCCCAGATCACCTTCGGCGCAGGAGATCGTCACGGGCCGGCCCTCGGCCAGGACGGCCGTGGCGTTGCCGCTTCCGACGACGGCGGGGACACCCAGCTCGCGGCTGACGATCGCCGCGTGGCTCGTGGGGCCGCCGTGGTCCGTGACGATGCCGGCTGCCCGTTTCATGATGGGCACCCAGTCCGGGTCGGTCATTTCGGTCACGAGGATGGCGCCGTCGCGGAACCCCGCGATGTCCGCCGCGGTCCGGATGACGCAGGCCGTGCCGTGCGCAATCGAGTCGCCGATGGCCGATCCGGTGGCGAGCACGGGCCCCCGTTCCAGCAGGTGGTGGATGGTGAACTGCGGCCCGGTCCGGCGTGACTGGACCGTCTCGGGCCGGGCCTGGACCATGAAGAGTTCCCCGGTCTCGCCGTCCCGGGCCCATTCAATGTCCATGGGCCGGCCGTAGTGGTTTTCGACCGTGACGGCCCAGCGGGCGAGGGCGAGGATCTCGGCGTCGCCCAGCACGAAGGCCCGGCGCTCGGCCTCCGAGGTGTCCACCATCCGGGTGCGGGCGCTCCCGCCGCGGCTGTAGACCATTTTCCGGGCCTTGGAGCCGAGGGATTTCTCGATGATCGGGGTGATGCCCTCCGCGGCCGCGGACTCTGTCAGGAGCGGCTTGAAGACCAGGTACTTGTCCGGATTGATGGTGCCCTGGACGACGGTTTCGCCAAGGCCCCAGGCCGCGCTGATGACGGCGGCGCGGGGAAAGCCCGAGTCGGTATCGATGGAGAACATCACCCCGGAGGCGCCGACGTCGGAGCGCACCATCCGCTGGACGCCGATCGAGAGGGCGATGTCCATGTGGTCGAAGCCCTTGACCTCGCGGTAGCTGATGGCCCGGTCCGTGAAGAGTGAGGCGTAACAGCGGCGGCAGGCGTCCAGCAGTTCCCGCTCACCCGCGATGTTCAGGAAGGTCTCCTGCTGCCCGGCGAAGCTCGCGTCCGGGAGATCCTCCGCCGTCGCGCTGCTGCGCACGGCCACGGCGAGCCGGTCCATGCCGGCCCGGTCCCCCAGGGTCCGGTAGTGGGCGCGGATGGCGTCGGCGATGTCGCCGGGGAACTCGCTGGCCAGGAACAGGTCCCGGATGGCCTCGCCGGTGGCGCGCAGTGTGGCGTCCCCGGCCCGGTAGGCGGCAATGCGCGATCGCATGGCGGCGTCGATCCCGTTGGCCGCGACGAACGAGCGGTAGGCGGCGGCTGTGGTGGCGAACCCGTCAGGGACCCGTATCCCCTCGCTTTGGAGGGTCCGGATGAGCTCGCCGAGCGAGGCGTTCTTCCCGCCGACCCGCGGGACGTCGGCCATGCCGATCTCGTCAAACCACATCACGGGCGATTCAGCCATGTCAGCACTCCTGTGGATTGTCGGTGGACCCATACTGCGCGGGGCCGGTGTCCCGGGGTCAGGGGCTTTGGACCCGCGCGCCCCCTCCGGCTACTGTGCCGCCTGCCCCGGGCCGCCGCCGTCGAAATCGCCGGACACCTGCGGGATCGCCGGAACTATACGGCGATGTCGCGCGGATCCGGCGAACTCGAGGGTGCGGGGTCGCACGGATCCGGCGAACTCGGGGGTGCCGGGTCGCGCGCATCCGGCGAACTCGCGGCTAGGGGGCGGCGTCACGTGCGTTAGTCTTCGGCGGCGCTGATCCCGAACTCGCTCTTGAGCCGCACGCGGGCGCCGCGCTCAACCAGTGTGGGTATGTAGGTCCGGATCCGGCCTGCGTTCAGGGCATCGAATTCCTCGCCGACGATCCCGGCGATGTGCATCCGCGGCACGTGCGGAAACCTGGCAGCCAGACGCTCGACAACCTGATCAATGCTGGGTTCTTTCGCATCGTCCGTCACTTCTTCAGTGTGGAGCGGCCAGGTCCCGGCGTCAATGAATCTTCAGCTGGCAGGCGGCAGCAGGTGGCCCAGGCTCCGCAGGTAGGTGGCAAAGCCATGGGGCGCCCGGGCATGGGTCCGGCCGGAGGTCATGACCCTGATGCTGTCCGTTGCGGTGACCGTGAAGGCGCGGCTGCGGAGGCTGTGCACCAGGGTCCGGTCTTCTTCGGACGTGACCCTGGCGAACCCTCCGGCGGCAAGATAGGCGGAAGCCCGGACCCCGAAATTCGCGCCATAGATATGCGGGTGGTCCTCGCGGAAGGGGTGGCGTTCGTGCCAGCACCGGAGCAGTTCAGGGTCCATCCCGGCGGGGTCCGGTTCCACGGAACCCAGCACGGCGTCGGCCCCGGCCTCGGCGAACTCCAGCTGGCGCACCAGCCAGTTCTCCGGCACCCGGGAATCGGCGTCGGTGTTGGCCAGCCAGGTCCGGCCGGCCCAGGGCGGCGGCGTCCAGCGCTGGCC
>NZ_JBFTZL010000143.1:0-9431 GCF_056406825.1 Arthrobacter sp. P1_A5
GGACCTGATCCCGTTGTGCCACCCGCTGCCGATCGCCAAGGTCACCATCGACTTTGAGCTCGACACCGACGCCGTGACAATTTTCGCCACGGTCAAGACACGCGGCGTCACSGGGGTCGAGATGGAAGCCCTGACTGCGGCGACGGTCGCGGCACTGAGCGTGTACGACATGATCAAGGCCGTGGACAAGCACGCGGTCCTGACCGATATCAAGGTGCTCGCCAAAAGCGGCGGCAAGAGCGGGGACTGGACCCTATGAACATGCCCGAACCCCACCGCCACGGCGAAGCCACGGGCCGGAAGGCCGGTGTCGTGATCGCCTCCACCCGGGCGGCCTCCGGTGTCTATGAGGACCTCACGGGCCYTGTCATCATCGATTGGCTCACCGAGCACGGCTTCGAGCCGTTCCCCGCCATGGTGGTGCCGGACGGGGCGCCGGTCGGGGCCGCGCTGAGGGCCCTGCTGAGCCAGCAGCCGGCCGTCATCATCACCAGCGGCGGCACCGGGCTGAGCCCCACGGACGCAACGCCGGAGCAGACGCTGCCCCTGCTGGATCGGGAAATCCCGGGCATCATGGAGGGCATCCGGACCGCCGGAACGGCCAAGACTCCGATGGCCATGCTCAGCCGGGGCCACGCGGGCGCAGCCGGACAGACGTTCATCGTGAACCTGCCCGGATCCCCGAAAGGCGTGATGGACGGCCTGGCCGTGCTGGATCCCATCCTTGGACACCTTTGCGACCAACTGGAAGGCAGCCATGGGCACTGATACCGGATTTGAAATCGTGCAGGCCGTGCTGAGCGCCGAACCCATCTCGGTGGAGCAGGCCATCGCGGCGGTGGAGTCGGACACGGCAGGAGCGGTGGTCAGCTTCAGCGGCGTCGTCCGCAACCACGACGGCGGCAAGCAGGTCTCCCGGCTCAGCTACAGCGCCCACCCGACGGCGCACCAGGTGATGGCCGACGTCGTCGCCGGGCTTGTGGCGGAGCACTCGGGCCCGGCCGGGGATGCCGCGCCCGGCGGATCTCCGGAAGACGCCGCCGGCGGCGCCGGCGCCACCCAGGACGGGCGGCAGCCGGTGCGGATCTGGGCGGCCCACAGGATCGGCATGCTGGAGATCGGCGATCCGGCCCTGGTGTGCGCCGTCTCGGCGGCCCACCGCGGCCAGGCCTTCGCCGTATGTGCAGAACTCGTCGACCGGATCAAGGCCCAGGTGCCGATCTGGAAGGAACAGTTTTTCGCCGACGGCACTGTGGAGTGGGTCGGCGCCGGCGAGTAGAGGCAGTGGTGACCGGCAGGAAGAAGGCTCCGGATCAGGAGGAAAGAACCCTGCGCCGGACCACCGCCCGGTCGACCCCCAGTTGCTTGAGCAGCACGGCTGCCGGATCGTGTTCCTCGCGGTCCAGCAGCGACAGCAGCAGATTCGCGGTGGTGATCTGTCGTGACTTCTGGTCCATGGCGTACCGAAGCATGCCTTCCATTACCGACCGGGCGCCCGAACTGAAGGGCGGCTTCTTCCCCCGGCTGGGCATGGGGACGCGCTCAAAGCCGTGGGCATCTATACCGATTGACGCGAGTGCCGTGCGGTCAAGCCTCGCCGCCGCGGCCCGAGCCTGATCGAGCGTGACACCCAGAAGGCCGGCGGGACCAGGATCGTGGAGCGCCCCCAGCAGCAAATGATCCGTGCCCAGCCGCTTGTCGCCGCTGCAGCGGGCCTCGTCCATGGCGAAGCCAACGATTTTTCGGGTGTCGTCGGCAAATCGTTCAAACATGGCTTGATCTCACTCTCGGTATTTTGCGTGGACGGACTGCCGTGAGACGCCCAGGGCGTCACCGATCTGCTCCCACGTCCATCCCTGCTGTCGGGCCGCTCTGACCTGCGCTGCCTCGACCTGTTCTGCCAGGCGATGGAGGGCGCCGACCGCCCGCAGGCCGACGGCGGGGTCGAGTGAATGAATATGCGCGGACAGGTCGTCAGTCTCCATGTCTGTCAGTTTAGATTGACAGGCTCAGGGCGTCAATCCAGCCTGACAGGCCTGGGTCGGCGTGTGACCCATCGAGCCGGCGGGCCGGGCCCTGCGGAACGTTGCTCACGCCGCGTGGCGGGCAGGCTGTCGCCCCCGACGGCGGCCCTGTAACCAAGCGCCGCCGGTTCCGGAACGCAGCGGCCCCGGCGGTAGGGTTGATAGCATGACCGAACAACTCTCCGTCGCCGTGCTGGGCGCCAGCGGGCGCATGGGCGCAGAGGCCGTGAAGGCCATCGACGCCGCCGCGGACCTGACGCTCGTCGCGGCCCTTGGCCGCAACGACCCCCTCGACTCTCTTGTCAGCTCCGGCGCGCAGATCGTGGTGGACCTGACCGTCCCCGAAAGCACCGAGGCGAACGTTCGCTTCGCCGTCGAGCACGGCATGCACGCCGTGGTCGGCACCACCGGCTGGGATGCCGGCCGGCTCGCGGGCCTGGAAGAACTCCTCGCCAACCGGCCCGGCGTCGGCGTCCTGATCGCCCCGAACTTCGCCCTCGGCTCCGTCCTGGCCTCCGCCTTCGCCGCCAAGGCGTCCAAATACTTCGAATCCGTAGAAATTATTGAGCTGCACCACCCGGACAAGGTCGACGCGCCCTCCGGCACGGCCGTGCGCACGGCACAGCTGATCTCGGCCGAGCGCTCCGAGGCTGGCGTGCCGTCCAGCCCGGACGCCACCACTTCGGAACTCGCCGGTGCCCGCGGCACCGACGTCGACGGCATCCGGGTCCACAGTGTCCGGCTGGCTGGTCTTGTCGCGCACCAGGAGGTCCTGCTGGGCGGGCCGGGGGAGCAGCTGACCATCCGCCACGACTCCTTTGACCGTGCGTCCTTCATGCCCGGGGTGCTGCTGGGGATCCGCAGCGTCGCCGCTCACCCCGGTCTCACCGTGGGACTCGACGGCTACCTGGACCTGGGACTCTGAGCCCGATGTCCGCTGCCTTGACTGCCCTGAAAGCGAACCGCACCAAGATCTGGGTGGGGGCCGTCACCCTGCTGCTCGTGTTTTATCTGGTGGTGTCCCTGCAACGTTCCGTGCTCCTGATGTCCGATCCCAGCCTCGTGGCGAAGGCGATCGGCGTCGCCTACCTGGTGCTGCCGGTCATCGGGGCCTGGGCCCTGATCCGGGAACTGCTGTTTGGTGCCCGCACTGAGCGGTTGGCAAAGATCCTCGAAGCCGAGGGAGGCCTGCCGGAGGACACTCTGCCGCGCACGCCCGCCGGCCGGATCATCCGCGAAGCCGCCGACGCCGAATTTGAGAAGTACCGCGCCGAGGCGGAAGCTGCCCCCGAGGACTGGCGTTCCTGGTTCCGGCTCAGCTGTGCGTACGATGCTGCCGGAGACCGCAAGCGCGCCCGCGCCTCAATGCGCGACGCCGTGCGGATGTTCCGCGCCGGGGTGCAGAAGAACTAGCCGGACACCGTTTGCCGGGCCGCGCAGGGCCCGGCTGCGGAACTCAGCGTCAGATCCG
Organism: Arthrobacter sp. P1_A5; assembly: GCF_056406825.1. Classification (NCBI taxonomy): domain Bacteria; kingdom Bacillati; phylum Actinomycetota; class Actinomycetes; order Micrococcales; family Micrococcaceae; genus Arthrobacter; species Arthrobacter sp. P1_A5. Next base: position 3,496 of record NZ_JBFTZL010000143.1, read on the forward strand.
GCGGCGGAACTTAGCGCACGCGTCGAGGCCGGCGGACTTGGGCCGGCTGGTGGCGGCCGGCCTGGCTGGCCGCATGGGTCGCCCACTCCAGCGGCCCGCGCCACGCCATGGCCGCGAAGACTCCGCCGGCCACCAGCATCCCGACAGCCTGCGCGAAGTACACACCCTCCACGGTCCAGCCCGGCATCAACGGCTGGTCGTGCAGGGCGGCCATGATGCACAGGTGAGCCGTGTAGAGGCTCAACGTCATGGCCCCGGCTCCGCGCAGCGGCAGCAGCAGATCCAGTTCCAGCCAGTCGCCCAGCCGGCCCAGCAGCAGGCACAGGCCGATCACGGCGGCAGCGGCCCCCGAGGTGTGCAACAGATCCAGCGTGGTGCCGGAGTGCGGTGCACTCGTGGCCAGCCACCACACTGAGCCTGACTGGTCGATGCCGGCCAGGTTGACCTGCAGCAGGCTCTCCAGCGGGTAGGCGGGATCGCCGATGTGCGCCTGAAGGGCCTGCCTGCCGCCCCAGTCCTCCAACATGAGCGTCCCCAGCCACTTGGACATGACGGCCACCACCGTGCCGGCAGCAACGAGCAGGAACGGCACGGCCGCTTTCCAGAGCGCCATCCGGCCGATCACCAGCCCCACGAGGAGATAGGCGATCCACTGCAGGACAGGGTAGTAGCCCGTGAGAAAGAGGTCGCCCAGCAGCCTGGCCGGGGCGGTCAGATCCTCCCAGCTTGGATTGTGCCCCAGCCGMAGGGGCGGATCGGCGGACAGCAGCCACGGCCGCAGGAGGTAGGCCAGGGCGGGGGCAGCCAGTATCCAGAGGACCGCGAGTGCGGCCAGGCGTTTCAGCCCAAGCCCGACAAAGGGCAGCACACACAGGAACAGCAGGGCGTAGTGGACCAGAATTATCGCGATGTTGACTTCCAGCCCGCCCAGGGAGAGCCCGACGGCACCGATCACGAGCGCCCGCAAGGCGATGCCTCTGCGGGCACCCCGCAGTTCGGCGCCCTCAAGCGGCTGCTGTTTCCCCGTGGACAAGGCGAGTCCGACTCCGGCCAACACGGCGAACAGCGCGGCTGCCCGTCCGGAAAACGCCAGGCCGATCCAGGTGGGCGTGAGCTGCGGGTCCGGCTCAAAGGTTGCCAGCACGTGGGTGGCCATCATGGCCAGCAGGGCCAGGCCGCGCGCGGCGTCGATACCGGCCAGCCGGACGCCGGGGGGAGTGCCCCGGACGGTCCGGGAAGCCGTAGTCATTCCGCGCGCCGTCATCATCTGATCGTCTCACGATCGGTCCGGTGACCGTCTCATCTTCGGCCTGCCCGCAGCCCCGATCCTTCTCCGGGCGGGCCTTGTATTCGAATATATGTTCGAATATGATGGGCGCATGAACGACGCCCCAGAGCCAGCTTTCCGGAAGCCCGAATTCACCGGCCGGGAATCCACAAGCCGACAATTTCCAGGCCCGGATCCGTCGGGCCCGCAGCGGACCAGCGCGACGCCTGGCGGACGGACGAACGGTGGCGAGCCGGCGGCCGGCGTCCTCAAAGCCATGAGCCCGGGCGTCGTGGACTTCCTCTTCCGCCGCTTGGTCGCCGGGGAGCCGGCCGAGGACGTCCAGTGGGGGAAGGAGGGGGCGGCGCTGGCCGCGGTGCCGCCGGGAGCTGAGCTGGCCCGACGGCTGGCCGAGACGGACCTCGACGCCCTCACTCCAACCGAACTGTTCGACTACGTGCGGGCGGCCCAGCGTCTGGCCGCCTGGGCAGGGGCCCTTCGCGAAACCGCCGTCGGGCGTTACTGCTCGGCACCATCGGCTCCCTCCGGCGAAGGGCGGGGTGCATAGGATGGCAGGGTGACCACTGGCTCAATCACCGCGCTGACGCTGTCTGCCGTCCAATACCAGGCCCTGGATGGTGGCGTTGCCGCCAACGTGCCCGAGCACATCCGGCTGATCGAAGACGCCGGGTCGCATGGAGCCCGGCTTGTCATCTTTCCCGAACTCTCGCTGACGGGATACCGGCTGGACCTGCTGGACGGACCCGGGGAGTGGCTGAGCGCGGTTGACCGGCGGCTGGACGGCATCCGGGAAATCTGCCGCCGCACCGGAATTACCGCCGTGGTCGGTGCCGCGTTCAAAGACGCGGACGGTACGCCGCGGCTGGCCGCCCTCGCGGTCCATCCAACAGGCTCCATCGAGACCAGCTTCAAAACGCACCTGCACGGACCGGAGCAGGATCTCTTCGTGGCCGGCAGCAATCCCGCGGTCCTGGAGATCGACGGCTGGAAGGTCGCCCTGGCGATCTGCTTCGACGCAGCCCGCCCGGGCCATGCGGAATGGGCCGCGGACGCCGGGGCGGACATCTATGCCGTCTCGGCCCTCTACACGGCCGGCGAAGACCACCGGCTGGCACTGCATCTCGGCGCCCGGGCCATGGACAACCGGATGTTCTCCGTCCTGGCGAACCTGGCGGGCGCCACGCCGCTCGGCCCTTCGTGTGGCCTGAGCGGGTTCTGGGGTCCTGACGGGCTCCCGCTCCGGCAGGCGGCCGGCACCGGCACCGAGGTGCTGACCGCGAGTCTCCAATACAGTGTGCTGGCGCGGTTTCGGCGGCCCTGAGTCCGGCCGGGCCGCCGAAACGTGACGCACGGCCGCCGAGTTTGACGTTCGTCACACCGCCGCCATTGTCCTAACATGCCGCAGACAAGGTAACGTTTTTCATATGGCTGACTCTGATATTCGCTCTTACACGTTCGGGACCCTCGTGACTGCCATGGTCACGCCTTTCACATCGGACGGTGAGGTCGACTACCGGCAGTCGGCGGAACTGGCGAGCAAGCTCGTCGACGACGGCAATGACGCCCTCGTGATCTCCGGCACCACGGGGGAGACCTCCACGCTCGAGGACGACGAAAAAGAGAAGCTCTTCCGCGTCATCGTCGAGGCCGTGGGCGACCGCGCCAAGGTCATCGCCGGGACCGGGACCAACCACACCTCGCACTCGATCGAGATGGCCAAGCGCGCCGCCAAGGCCGGAGCGCACGGCCAGCTGATCGTCACGCCGTATTACAACAAGCCCAGCCAGGCCGGTATCCAGGCGCACGTCGAGGCCGTGGCCGACGCCGCCGACCTCCCCGTCATGGTCTACGACATCCCCGGCCGCGCCGGCGTGCCCATCCTGCCCGAGACCATGATCCGGCTCGCCGACCACCCCAGGATCGTCGCCCTCAAGGATGCCAAGGCCGACTTCAACGCCGTCACGCGCGTCCTGGCGAACACCGATCTTGATGTCTACTCCGGCGACGACGGCCTCACRCTGCCGTGGATGGCCGCCGGCGCCGTCGGGCTGGTCAGCGTCTCCGCACACGTCGCGACGCGGCAATTCCGTGCGCTGATCGATGCCGCACTTGCAGGCGATTTTGCTACCGCCCGCACCCTACATTTCGAACTGGACCCCGTGGTCCGCGCAGTGATGACCCACATTCAGGGTGCTGTCGCTGCCAAGCAGGTTCTTAAGTGGCAGGGAGTCCTGCCCAACTCGGTTGTCCGTTTGCCCCTCGTGGAGCCGGGCGAGGCCGAGATCGCAACCATCCGCGAGGATTTGGCGGAAGCGGGGATGGTCTTTTCCTGATCGGGAGCCAATCCTGACGGTTAAGAACCAGCCCGGCTTCAGCCTGGAAAGTAGTGCACTATGACCCAAACCGCCCTTCCCGGCCTTGTCACGCCGCCCCGCCTCCCGAAGAACACCCTGCGGATCGTACCGCTCGGCGGAATCGGGGAAATCGGTCGAAACATGACCGTTTTCGAGATCGATGGCAAGCTCCTCATCGTTGACTGCGGCGTCCTCTTCCCCGAAGAGACCCAGCCCGGCGTCGACCTCATCCTGCCGGACTTCTCCTACATCGAGAACCGTCTCCAGGACATCGTCGCGGTAGTCCTGACCCACGGTCACGAAGACCACATCGGCGCCGTCCCCTACCTCCTGCGCCTGCGCGCCGACATCCCCATCGTCGGTTCACAGCTGACACTGGCCCTCATCGAGGCCAAGCTGCAGGAACACCGGATCAAGCCGAACACGAAGATCGTCGTCGAGGGCCAGGTCGAGAAGTACGGGCCCTTCGAATGCGAGTTCATCGCCGTCAACCACTCCATCCCGGACGCCCTGGCCGTGTTCCTCCGCACCTCGGGCGGCACCGTCCTGCACACCGGTGACTTCAAGATGGACCAGCTGCCGCTGGATGGCCGCATCACCGACCTTCGGCACTTCGCCAAGCTGGGCGAAGAAGGCGTGGACCTGTTCATGTCGGATTCGACCAACGCCGACGTCCCGGGGTTCACCACCGCCGAGAAGGAAATCGGACCCACCCTGGACCGGCTGTTCGGGCAGGCCTCCAAGCGCATCATCGTCGCCTCCTTCTCCTCCCACGTGCACCGCGTCCAGCAGGTTCTCGATGCCGCCGCCAACCACAACCGCAAGGTTGCCTTCGTGGGCCGCTCCATGGTCCGGAACATGGCCATCGCCGCGAAACTGGGCTACCTGGAGGTCCCGGCCGGGATCCTGGTCGACATCAAGAACATCGACAACCTGCCGGACAACCGGGTTGTGCTGATGTCCACCGGCTCCCAGGGCGAGCCCATGGCCGCCCTGTCCCGCATGGCCAACGGCGACCACCGCGTCGTCGTCGGCGAGGGCGACACCGTCATCCTTGCGTCCAGCCTGATCCCGGGCAACGAAAACGCCGTCTTCCGCATCATCAACGGACTGCTGAAGCTCGGCGCCGACGTCATCCACAAGGGCAACGCCAAGGTGCACGTCTCCGGCCACGCTGCCGCCGGCGAACTGCTGTACTGCTACAACATCCTTGAGCCGCTCAACGCCATGCCGGTGCACGGCGAAACCCGCCACCTCATCGCCAACGGCAAGATCGCCCTCGAATCCGGCGTGCCGGAGGAAAGCATCCTGCTCGCGGACAACGGCAGCGTGATCGACCTGCGCGACCACCAGGCCGACATCGTGGGCCAGGTCGAGGTCGGATTCGTCTACGTCGACGGCTCCAGCGTCGGCGAGGTCACCGAAGCAGACCTCAAGGACCGCCAGACCCTCGGCGATGAAGGCTTCATCTCCATCATCACGGTCATCCACCGTGCCACCGGCAAGGTGGTGTCCGGGCCGGAAATCCACGCCCGCGGCGTGGCGGAGGACGATTCCGTCTTCGACGAGATCATCCCCAAGATCAATGAGGCCCTCGAAGAAGCCGTGCTGAACCGCACGGACCACACGACGCACCAGCTGCAGCAGGTCGTCCGCCGGGTCGTCGGCACGTGGGTCAACCGCAAGCTCCGCCGCAAGCCCATGATCATCCCGGTGGTCCTTGAGGCGTAAGCCTCAGGTGGTTCACCGGGCGTAAGCCTCAGGTGGTTCACCGGGCGTAAGCCTCAGGTGGTTCACCGGGCGTAAGCCTCAGGTGGTTCACCGGGCGTAAGCCCTTCACACCGCCCGGCGCATGCCTGGTCAACGGCCTTCCCGGCCAACCCGCGGCCTGAGCGCCGCGGGAGGCGGGGGAGGCCGTTCCCGTTGGCGTTGGCGGCAACATGATCCCGGACGCCCGGAAATTCGGGGTTTTCGGCCCGGCATCCGGTACCGTGGCGGGTATGGCGACTCGTACTTCTTCCGCGCCTAGAGGAAACTCAAGCGGCAAATCAGGCAGTTCTCCCGGCCGGGGGTCCCGTCCCGCCGCATCCAAATCCGCCCGGCCGCGGGGAGCCGCAGGTGGCACCGCAGGTGGCACCGCAGCCACCGCGCGGACCCGGCAGTTGGCCGTTGTTGAGCCGCACCAGCCCTGGGTGGTGTGGGTGCTGGCCGGTGCCTGGCTGGGCATCGCCCATGTGATCGGGGCCGGCATCCGGCGGGTCGGCCACGACGTCAGCGACCTCGCCCCCGAGGGC
>NZ_JBFTZL010000144.1:0-9374 GCF_056406825.1 Arthrobacter sp. P1_A5
GGTGGAAGGCCTGATGCCGGCCCTGCGTGACCAGGAGCTCGACGCCGAGCACGTCGCCGGCGATCCGGGCGATGTCCACCGCGTCTGCCCAGTCCCAGGCCCGCGGGGCGTGGCCCGGGGCAGCGGGAGAGTCGTGCCCCGTGAGCACAGCGCCCAGGTGCAGCGGCTGGTCCGGGACGCCGTCGTACAGGGCATCAAGCACGTCGTCGCCGGGCTTGACGCCGAGCGGCGGAATCGCGGAGGTGCCAAGCTTCTCGCCCGGCAGGAACACGAGCCCGGCCTCGAAAAGCGCGAGGTCGCGGAAGCCGCGGGAGTGGTTGCGCTTGGCCACCTCGATCAGGCCCGGCAGCACGGAGGTCCGCAGGAAGCCGTGCTCCTCGCTGATCGGGTTGGCCAGCTTGAGGGCCTTGCGCTCCGCACCCTCGGCGGGGACGCCAAAGGTGTCATTGGCGGACTTCGAGACGAACGGATACGCCAGCACCTCGGTGAGTCCGGCGTCGGCGAGGGCCTGAATCAGGCGGCGGCGCTGCTGCTGGACGCGGGTCAGGCCACGGCCCGGGGGCGCCACCGGCAGGGTCGCCGGGATCTTGTCATAGCCGATCAGCCGAGCGATTTCCTCGGTCAGGTCGTCCTGGGTCTCGAGGTCCTGGCGCCAGCTCGGGGCGGTCACCGTATAGCCGTTACCGGTCCTGGCAACGACGGCGCCGAGGTCCTCGAGCGAACTCAGGATCTGTTCCTCGGTGAAGTCGATCCCGATCCGGGCTGCCGCGTACTCTGCCGGCAGTTCGATGGTGACGGCGTCCGGCGCGGTCCCGACGTCGGTCCCGGCCTCGTCGGCCGTTCCGCCGGCGAGTTCGACCAGCAGGTCCACCACACGCTGGGCGGCCACGTCGGCCACCTGCCAGTCCACGCCGCGTTCGAAGCGCTTGGACGCCTCGGACGGCAGCTTGTGCCGGCGGCGTGCGCGGGCGATCGAGACCTCGTCGAAGTGCGCGGCCTCGACCAGGACGTTCGTGGTGGTGTCCGAGACTTCGGTGTGGGCGCCTCCCATGACACCGGCGATTCCGATGGGCCCGGATTCGTCCGTGATCAGCAGATCCTCGACGTCGAGCGTGCGCTCCTTGTCGTCCAGGGTGGTGATCTTCTCCCCCGCTGTGGCCCGCCGGACCACGATGTCGCCGGCCAGCTTGTCCAGGTCATAGCAGTGGTTCGGCTGCCCGAGCTCGAGCATGACGTAGTTGGAGATGTCCACCGGCAGGGAGATGGACCGGATGCCGGCGAGCCGGAGACGGGAGGTCATCCACAGCGGGGTGGGCCGGGTGGCATCCACACCGCGCACGGTGCGGGCCACGAAACGGTCGCAGCCGGGCTTGCCGTAGATGGGGGCGTCGTCGTTGAGCTTGACGCCGTAGCCGCCGGAGAGCGACTGCGGAACCTGGACCTTGGAGACCGGGTCCGTGAACACGGTGCCGGTGGCGTGCGCGTATTCACGGGCTGCGCCGCGGATGGAAAACGCGTACCCGCGGTCCGGCGTCACATTGATCTCGGCCGCCTGGTCATAGAGGCCCAGCAGTTCCATCGCGTCGGTGCCCAGTTCCGGGTCGAGGCCGATCCGGGACAGCACCAGGATGCCGTCATGGTCCTCACCGATGCCAAGCTCACGGACGGAGGCGATCATGCCGGCAGAGAGGTGCCCGTAGGTCTTGCGCGCGGAGATGTGGAAGTCGCCCGGCAGCACTGCGCCCGGGAGGGTGACCACCACCTTGTCACCCTCGACGAAGTTGTGGGCGCCGCAGATGATGCCCTGCACGCCGGAGGGGTCGATGCCCTCGCCCGTGAGGGTCTGCTCGCGGCCCTCGGGGACAACCCGGACCTGGCACCAGTTGATGGTCTTGCCGTTGGTCTGGGGCTCCTTGACGATGCTCAGGACCTGGCCCACGACGATCGGCCCACGAAGGGTGTCCGTGGGTCGGTGGACGGCTTCTTCTTCAAAGCCGACCTTGACGAGTTCGGCCATGACGTCTTCGGCCGATGCTTCGGCCGGTACCTGCGCGAATTCGCGCAGCCAGGAAAGTGGGATACGCACTGTTAGATCTCCATCCCGAAGTGCTCGCTGAAACGTACGTCGCCTTCAATCATGTCGCGCATGTCGCCAACCTCGTTGCGGAACATGAGGGTGCGTTCGATGCCCATGCCGAAGGCAAAGCCTGAATAGATGTCCGGGTCGATCCCGGCCGCGCGCAGGACGTTGGCGTTGACCATGCCGCAGCCGCCCCACTCGATCCAGCTGGGGCCGCCCTTGGCGCCCGGGTGCCAAATGTCCAGCTCCGCGGACGGCTCGGTGAACGGAAAATAGTTCGGGCGCAGCCGGATCTGGGCTTCCGCACCAAACATCTGGCGTGCGAAGTGCTCCAGCGTGCCGCGAAGGTCCGCCATGCTCAGGTTCTTATCGATGGCCAGGCCTTCGAACTGGTGGAACACGGGGGTGTGCGTCGCGTCGAGCTCGTCCGTGCGGAACACCTTGCCCGGGCACAGCACATAGATGGGCAGCTCCCGTTCCAGCATGGAGCGGACCTGCACCGGCGAGGTGTGCGTGCGCATGAGCAGGTGGGCCTCGGGCGGCTCGACGAAGAACGWGTCCTGCATGTCGCGGGCGGGGTGGTCCGGCTTGAAGTTCAGGGCATCGAAGTTAAACCATTCGGACTCGACCTCGGGCCCTTCGGCAATTTCCCAACCCATGCCGACAAAGATGTCCGCCACGCGGTCCTGCAGCGTGGACAGCGGGTGGCGTGCACCGGCCGTGCGCCGGCGCGGCGCTGCCGTGACATCCACGGTCTCTTCGACGAGGATCCGCGCGTCGTTCTCGGCCTCGAGCGCGACCGTCCGGTCCGCGAGCGCCTTGTTGACCCGTCCCCTCGAGGCGCCCATGAGCTTGCCGGCGGCGGCCTTCTGGTCCTTGGGCAGCGCGCCAATCTCACGGTTGGCGAGGCTCAGGGCGGACTTCTCGCCCGTGTGGGCGAGGCGCACGGCCTTGAGTTCATCGAGGGTCGCTGCGGCGGCGATGGCGGCAACGGCCTGGTCTACGGCGGCGGTAATGGCGGCTTCATCCAGAGGATTCGGGACGGCTGCGTCCGGCAAAGTTTCAGTCATCTACTGTTCTTAGCTACGAGTCGGATCATGCCAACAGCGTGCGCCGGGCACAGGGCGCGGCGCAGGTTCTCGGCAAGGCTTGTGGTCACTGTCCCCAGTCTAGTAGACGGCCGTCGGCGGCATGGCAATGGCCGCCCCGCACGTGACGCCGCGGTGCCGGCCGCCCCTGGCACGCTTACGCCGGAATTCCAAGGGCACGGGACATCCCGGCGGCCCCCTGACTGCCGGGCACACCCCCGGCTACCATGGCCTCATGACGCCCGGACAACGGCTTCGCCAGATCGCCAACCTGCTCAACGGCTCCACCCTGCTGGGCCTGCTGCTGGCAGCCTGTGCTCGGACAACCGTCAGCTCCGGTCCGCGCGGACTGCTGATCGCGGGCCGCTACCGCTGGCGGTTGCCGTTTGCTGCGGCCTTCACCGTGGGCAACGTGATCCTCTTCCGAACCGGACCGGAATCCGCCCGCGCCAATCCAGTGCTGCTGGGCCACGAGGAGCGCCACAGCACCCAATATGCCTGGTGCCTCGGGCTGCCCTTCCTTCCGCTGTACTTCATAGCCGCCGGCTGGTCCCTCTGGCGCACGGGCAACCCGGGCAGCGCCAACATCTTCGAGCGCCACGCCGGCCTGGAAGCAGGCGGCTACCCCCTGCCCGGCCTGCCCGGGACCAGACCACGCACGCACCGCAGATTGGGCGTGACCGCCCCTGAACGTTACGAGGCCTGACATGACAGACAGCCCCCGAAGCATCTCCGTTGCAGGAACCGGCAGCGCCGAGGCGGTGCCGGACCTGTTGACCGTGTCGATCGGCGTTGAATGCCGCCGCGAGACCGTGGCCGAGGCCTACAGCGAGGCCGGAACACGGTCGGCCGCCATCACGTCGGAGCTCCGGCAGCGCGGCGTGGACAGCGCGGACTTGTCCACTTCCGGGCTGAACGTCCGGGCCGAGCTGAACTGGCAGGATGGCCGGGGCCAGACCGTGACCGGCTACCTGGCCTCCAGCACGCTCACCGTCAGGATCCGCGAGCTGTCCGCGTCCTCGCAGGTCCTTGCCGCGGCGGTTGCTGCCGGCGGCGACGCCGTCCGGCTGAACGGGCTGACCCTCGGCTTCGCCGACTCCTCGGCCGTCGAAGCCCGGGCCCGTGAGGCCGCCTGGCAGGACGCCCGCACCACCGCCGAGCACTATGCCGCCCTCGCGGGAACCGGGCTGGGCAGGGTCCTGTCCCTCACCCAGCACCCCGGTTTCCAGGCGCCGATCCCCGTGGCGAAGATGCAGCGGGAAGTGGCCGTGACCTCACTCACCGTCGAGGCCGGTGAGTCGGGGGTCACTGCCACCATCGGCGTCGTCTGGGAACTGCTCGACTGATTGCCCAGTAATTGCGGGAGCAGTTGTTTCGCGTCGCCGACGGCGGCCGCCACCGGCTCGGGCGCCGGATGACCGGCTGGGGCTAGTGGGTTGCGCCGGCAGGGAGCTTTAGATCCGCCGTCGTCGCCAGTGCAGTGCGCACGACGACGGCGAGCGCCGCCGCCATCTGGGCGGCCGGCAGCGAGGGGGCACTGCTCCCGGCCGGAAGCTGCGTTTCCTCGTAGGGGACGTGGACAAAGCCTCCCCTGGTGCCCGGACGTAGCCGCAGGGCGTGCATGAGCGCGTAGAAGACATGGTTGCAGACATAGGTCCCGGCACTCTGGGACACTTCGGCCGGGATCTGCTCTGCGCTCAACGCCGCGAGCGCCGCCTTGACCGGCAGCGACGTGAAATAGGCTGCCGGTCCGCCCGGGACCACGGCTTCGTCCACGGGCTGATTGCCGGCATTGTCCGGAATCCGGGCGTCGTCACAATTGATGGCCACCCGTTCCAGCGAGATGCGCGCCCTCCCGCCGGCCTGGCCGGCGCACAGCACAAGCTCCGGCGTGAAACGCTCGAGGGCCTCCGCCAGCACCTTGGCCGACTCGCCGAAGACGCATGGCAATTCCACCGCCTGGACATCCAGCCCTTCGGATTGGAGCAGCCGTGCCGCCGAACGGGCCGCTGCCCACGACGGATTGGCCGTATCGCCGCCAAATGGCTCAAACCCGGTCAGGAGAATCATCGCCCCAGCCTAACAACGCCCTCCCACTGCCGCGGTAAGGCGGCACCCCGCGGCACCCTCGACCCGGCCCCGTCCACACTTGGCCGCCGGGGCATGTGTCGCTCCGGCCTCATGCGTGTGTCCGCGTCGGCAGGGTGAGGATTTCGGCCCCGTCGTTGGTGATGGCGATCGTGTGCTCACTGTGTGCTGTCCGGCAGCCGGTCGCGCTTCGGAGCGTCCACCCGTCGGCGTCGGTGATGAGTTCAGCGGTGTCGGCCATGACCCATGGCTCCAGTGCGAGCAGCAGCCCGGGGCGCAGCTTGTAGCCACGGCCCGGCCGTCCGGTGTTGGGAATGTGCGGGTCCTGGTGCATGGTCGATCCGATGCCATGGCCCCCGAACTCGGTGTTGATCGGGTACCCCGCCTCGCCAAGGACCGAGCCGATGGCATGGGAGATGTCGCCGATCCTGGCTCCGGGCCGGGCAGCGGCTATCCCTGCGCCGAGCGCGCGCTCGGTCGCGCTGATCATCGCGACGCTTCCCGGGGGCTTTGAGTCGCCCACGATGAAGCTGATGGCGGAGTCTGCTGCGACTCCCCGCTTGGAGACGGCGAGGTCGAGTGTCAGCAGGTCGCCGTCTGCCAGCGTGTAGTCGCGTGGGAGTCCGTGGAGCACGGCGTCGTTGACGGCCGTGCAGATGTAGTGTCCGAACGGCCCGCGGCCGAAGGACGGCTCGTAGTCGACATAACAGGACTGCGCACCAGCCTCGGCGATCATGGCCTGCGCCCATCGGTCGAGGTCCAGGAGGTTCGCGCCGACCGTGCTGCGGTTCTTCAGCGTCTGCAGGATGTCAGCTACAAGGGCGCCTGTTTCTTTGGCCCGGGCAAGTTCGGTGGGATTCAGGATCTCGATCATGCGGCGCCTTTCTCACGTGTCCAATAACTATACCGGTCATATTATCCCGGTATAATCGAAGCCATGGTCAGGTTGCCCCTCACATTCGCAGAGATCGAGCGCGGACAGCGCCTCGGCGCCCTGTTGCGCCGCGCCAGGGGGGAACGCTCGATGCTCGACATCGCACTCGATGCACGCGTCTCACCGGAGACCCTCCGGAAGATCGAGACGGGCCGCGTAGCGACCCCCGCCTTCCCGACCATCGCCGCTATCGCCGGCGTCCTCGGACTCTCCCTCGATGCGGTGTGGGCCGAGGTCAACCAGACCAAACGCGCCACTGAACCGACCAGCCCTGATCACAACGCCCGTGAGCGGCTGGCTTCGTAAGCCCCGATCCCCGCAGCTGCACAGGCCGCCCCATGCTGCAACCGGCCGCCGCCTCGCCCGTCAGCATCCTTGACATTCAGTCGAACATATATTCGAATGTAGGCATGAGATGGGACGCACAAGCACTTGAGCGCGGCGATTCCCCGGCCGCCGTTTCCGCCGCTTCGCCCACGGCTGCCCTGCTGCCGCTGGCCGGACTCGTGCGGACGGTCTCCACCCCGGAATTTGCCGGGATCACCTTCCATGAGGTCACCGCCAAATCGGTGCTCAACAAGGTGGTCGCCGGTTCCCGGATGCCGTTCGACTGGACCATCAACCCCTACCGCGGCTGCAGCCATGCGTGCGTCTACTGCTTTGCCCGGAAGAGCCACACCTACCTTGACTTCGACGCCGGCCTGGACTTTGACAGCCAAGTGGTGGTCAAGATCAAYGCCGCCGAAGTCCTGCGCAAGGAACTGGCCAAGCCGTCCTGGCGCCACGAGCACGTGGCCCTTGGCACAAACACCGACCCCTACCAGCGCGCCGAGGGCCGCTACCAGCTCATGCCCGGCATCATTGGTGCCCTGGCCGATTCCGGCACTCCCCTGTCCATCCTCACCAAGGGCACGCTCCTGGCCCGGGACATCCCGCTCCTCAAGCATGCGGCGGCGCAAGTGCCGGTCGGGGTGGGCATCTCGCTGGCCATGACCAACGAGCAGCTGTCCGAGGCCGTGGAGCCTGGCACGCCTGGGCCACGGGCCCGGCTGAAGCTCATCTCCCGTCTGCGGGAAGCGGGCCTGCCCTGCGGCGTCATGGCCATGCCCATCCTGCCGTGGCTCTCCGACAGTGATGAGGCCCTCGATTCCCTCTTCGGGGCCCTCGCGGCGGCCGGCGCCACAGGGGTCACGGYCGGTGCGCTGTACCTGAAGCCGGGCACCCGTGAATGGTTCATGCAGTGGATCGCCCGGGAACATCCGCAACTGGCGGGCAAGTACCGCCGCCTGTATGGCAGCGGGTCATACGCATCCAAGGAATACCGCGCGTGGCTGGCAGGACGGGTCCGGCATTTCAAGGACCTGCACGGCTTCTCCGGCTCGCAGGGCTTCAGCCACCGGGACCTTGACGGGGGCAGCGACCATGACAACGCCCGGGAGGAAGAAGCCCAGTACCCGGCCGGGAGCATCCCGGACACCGCGGGGCACGCAAGCCCACGCCACGCTGGCGCTGCCCGTTCCGGCACGGCCCAGCCCACACTGTTTTGAAGTCCGCTCCACCTCAAGCACACGGAGCCATGGGTCCCCTGCGCAGCAGGGCTGCCGGAGCGGAAAGCGCCCTGAGCCGCCGGGCGCAGGATGCCTAGAGCGCCTTGACCGCGCCRAGCACCCTCGCCAGCGAATCCTTGGCGTCGCCGAACAGGAGGGTGGTCTTGGGATCGTGCAGGAGCTCATTCTCGATGCCGGCAAACCCCGGGCGCATGGACCGCTTCAGGAACACGACCTGCTGGGCCTGCACCACTTCCAGGATCGGCATCCCGTAAATCGGCGAACCCGGCGAGGACTTGGCCGCCGGGTTGACGACGTCGTTGGCCCCGACTACCAGAACGATGTCCGTGGTCGCGAATTCGGGGTTGACTTCCGCGAGCTCCCGCAGTGACTCGTACGGCACGTTGGCCTCGGCCAGCAGCACGTTCATGTGGCCCGGCATGCGTCCCGCCACGGGATGGATGGCGAACACGACGTCCACGCCGCGCGCGACCAGGGCCGTGGCAAGCTCCGCCACAGTGTGCTGGCCCTGGGCCACRGCGAGCCCATAACCGGGAACGATCACCACCCGCTGGGCGTAGCCGAGCTGGACGGCAATGTCCTCCGGGGACGAGGAACGCACTGGCCGGTCGCTCAGGGCGGTGGAACCCGCCGTCGAGCCGCCCTTGAACGCCCCGAACATGATTCCGCCGACTCCGCGCCCCATGGCCGAGGCCATGACCTTGGTCAGGATGGTGCCGCTCGCGCCCACGAGCGTCCCGGCGACCAGCAGCAGGACATTGCCCAGGACCACGCCCGACGCTGCCACCGCCAGCCCCGTGAACGCATTCAGCAGGGAGATCACGATCGGCACGTCCGCCCCGCCCACGGGCAGCACCAGGAGCAGCCCGGCCGCGAGGCCCAGGCCCAGCAATGCGAGCGACCAGCCCAGCGACCCGGTCACGACCACCAGAGCTCCTGAGAAGACCGCCCCCAGCAGGACGGCCCCCATCACCCAGGGCATCCCGGGGAACAGCAGCGGACGGGTGCTGATGAGCTCCTGCAGCTTGCCCACGGTCACCGCGGAGCCGGCAAAGGACACCGCCCCCACCAGCATGGTGAAGACCACGGCCAGGCGGACCCAGGGATCTTCCTGGTGGCCAAGTTCCAGCACGGCGACGAGCGCCGCGGCCCCGCCCCCGACGCCGTTGAAGAGCGCCACGAGTTGGGGCATCTGGGTCATCTGCACCCGCCGTGCCACGGGGAAGGCAATCGCGGACCCCACGGCGATGGCCGCGAGGATGAGCGGAACATTCTCCAGCCGCGCGGAGAGGAAGACGGTGACGACGGCGAGGAGCGCCCCGGCCGCGCCGATGGCGTTGCCGCGGCGGGCCGTTCGTGGCGAGCTGAGTCCCTTAAGCGCCAGGATGAAGCAGACGGCGGCCACAAGGTAGAGCAGGGCTGTCCATTCGGGGCTCAGGAGGCTCATTTGGACTCCCCCGCCGCGTCGGCGGAGCTCCCCTCGCCGGGGTGTCCTTCGCCCGCGGCTCCGCCAGCCTTGGCGGCGCCGCTTGAGGCGGGGATGCGTGTCCGCTTGTGGGCGCTGAACATCTCCAGCATCCGGTCCGTGACCACAAAGCCGCCCACCAGGTTGACGG
>NZ_JBFTZL010000145.1:0-9332 GCF_056406825.1 Arthrobacter sp. P1_A5
GGTCTGCGAATCCGAGGCCTTCCACACCGCGGCCGACGCCGAGAGGAACCGCCGCGCGTCCGGCGGCTCCGCGCGCGGCTTCTCCGCGGTCCACTGCCCGGCCCGCGGCCAAGTCACCGGCGAAGACACCGCTCAAGCCGGCAGCGAAGACACCGGCCAAGTCGCCTGCCCCCAAATCACCCGCCCGGGCCTCGGCCCGCCGCTGAGTCCTGCGCATCACCACCCGGCGAAACGTTCAGCACAGGATTTTCCGCCTGGGCCAGTTCAGGAGTCCAGCTCAGAGGTTTCGAGGCTTGTCTTCCCGTGGGGTGGCATCCGGGCCCGGGGCCGTGTCGGTCCGGGTTACGTCCTCGCGGCTGCGCTGGTCGGCTGACACTTGCTGGCCGGACGCTGGCTCGCCGGACGCTTGTTCGCCGGAAGACACTTGCTGGCCGGACGTTTGCTGGCCGGGGACGTGGCTGCCCGTTGCGGGCTCGGCGGCGGCCCTCTCGGCGCGCAAATCCCCGCGGGTCGGCATCTGCCCGCTTTCGCCGCCGCGTTCAGATGTGACTACGTCAGGGTCCACTTCGTCGGCTTTGCGCAGTTGCTCCTGCGCGCCGGAGCGGACGCTTTCGGCCTCTTCCTGGCGCTTGCGGGCTTCCTGCCGCAACCGCTCGGCCTCGAGGTCAGCCTCCTGCGCGTCGGCCTCGGCACGGGCCGCCTTGGCGTCGCGTTCCCGCGCAGCGAATTCGTCGGCCTTGGCCTGTTCACGCATCTCGGCCGCACGGTTCCGGTCCGCCGCCACCTTGCGTTTGCGGCTGACCATGACCGCCACCGCTACGATCGCGAGCACCACGACGATGCCGACAATAATTCCTATGAGCTGCCCTGAATCCACGTTGATCACCTTTTCTCCGGGTTGCAACAGATGCCCCAAAACCACTGGARAAAACCACATGACTAAACAGCATCAGTAAACCGCAGATCGGCGCAGGTTGCTATGGATTCCGCAGCCCTCGCCGGGCGGACCTGCGGCTATTTGGCGCGGGGGACCTTGAAGTGGGTCAGCTTGGCGTCCTGCCCGTCCAGTTCGGCCCAGGACTTTTCCGTTTCCAGGACGGTCAGCCCGCTGGTCGGATAGCGCGTGGCGGCGTCCATGTAGGCATCGTGGTCGGAGTCGCGCGACGCCAGATGCATCGCAAGGTCCTGCACCCCGGGCATGTGGGAAATCACCATGAGGGTGGTGACGGTGTCAGGGACGTGGTTGATGACGGCCAGCATGCGCAAGGCGGAGGCGGCGTACAGCCCATCCTCGAGCTTGGGCGTCGGCGCCTTGTCTCCGAGGGCGTGGCACACCCACGTGCAGGTCTGGCGGGTCCGCAAAGCGCTGGAGCAGAGGATGAAATCAGGGACCACGCCGTGCTTGAGCAGCCACTTTCCGGCGACTGGGGCGTCCTTGTGGCCGCGTTCTTCGAGCGGCCTTTCGTGGTCGGCAACCCCGCCGGGCCAATCGGACTTGGCGTGCCGCATGATCACCAGCCGTTTGATGTGATGCGCGCTCATGCCCCAATCCTAGTGCGGCGGCTGGCCCACGGGCGCGCATCCCACCAGCGTCCGTTCAGTCTTCAAGGACAAAGGTCACTTCCAGCACGACGTGCCAGGCAACGACGGCACCGTCGCTGATTTCGACCTTCTGTTCCTTCACCCATGCCCCCGTGACATTGCGAAGGGTCTTATTGGCCCTGTCGATGCCCTCCTTGATGGCGGCATCGAACGAGGTCTTGGAGTTCGCGCTCAGGGTAGTAATCCGTGCAACAGACATGTCTTCCTCCCAATAGTCGGCTCAACGGTCCGAGACTACGCCGGACCCCCAAAAGGCAACAGAGTCTAACCGCGACCCACCAGCAGCGGCGGCAGAGGCCCGTCAGCCAGCCCACCCAATGCGCCCGTCGGGGAATGTGGCTGCCGGCGGAAAGCCACTGAAGCTTCCGGAAACGCGAAAGCGCCCGCTCCCTGGGCAGGGAACGGGCGCTTTGCGTGGGCTGGAAGCTAGATCGAGTATTCCGGAGCGGCCCAGACAACCACCTCGGGGTGCTCGTAGAACCGGTAGCCCTGGCCGCGCACGGTGCGCACGGTGTTGGCGAGGCGGCCGAGCTTGGAACGCAGGCGGCGGATGTGGACGTCGATGGTCCGCTCGTTCGGGACCTCTTCGGCGTTCCGCCACAGGCCTTCGAGGAGCTCGTCGCGGCCCACGGTGCGGGTGCCGTTCTCCACGAGGTAGTTCAGGAGTTCGAATTCCTTGAACGTGAGGTTCAGGGATTCGCCGTCGAGGTGCACCTCACGGCGGGCGAGGTCGATCAGCACCCCGGAAGGCCGCGGATCCTGCGGCTGCTGCAGGCGGGCGGTCTCGGTGCGCTGGCGGGCCCCCGCGGTGGGGTCACCGAAGGTCGAGCGGACGACGTCGAGGGCGGAACCCGGGGCACTGGCCGGCGCGACGGCGACGGCGGCATAGCTTTCGGCACCGGCCACGAGCGACTGTGCGTAGGCCCGGATTTCCTGGGCAAGCTTGGCGATGGATGTGCCGGCTGCAGCAGCGGTTTCCTCGTCGATGCCCATGTACAGCACGAAGCCGCGGGCGACGTTGTCGCTGGGGGCCGGACGGACCGGGCTGCCGGCACCCGGGGCGATCACCGGGGTGGGTGCCGTGGCGGGGGCGGGGGGGACGGCACGGAGCTGGCCGTAGGAGTCAGGGTTGTAGCCCTGCGCTGCATATCCGGGGGCGGGGAAGCTGCCCGCGGATCCGGCGGGGGCGAACGCGGAGCGCCCGCCAAAGCCCTGGCGGATCCCTGAGGCCTGGCCGGCCTTGCTGGCGTTACGGACGGAGATGTGGACGTATCCGGATGCAACTGACATGGAATGCTTACCTCAATGTGAATGGCCGTCATCGCGGCTCGAATGCTTCTTTCCCCGCAATGAAATTGGGGAGGGGCGCCCGACTCTGGGCTTGGGGGCGAATGCCTAGAAACCTTTAGGGGTGTAAAAGTTAGGCGTGCATTCGACAACAGCGCATCTCGGTACCAGCGGGTGTGCTGATCCAGGAAGCTGCGGCTGCAGGTGCTGTTGAGTTCTTGTTCACAATTGAAGTGTGCAACGTAACAATGTAAACGTGCAAGTAACAATGGACCCCAGGTTCCACATAGTGAGACAGATCGAGGATTTGTAGCGCAAGTCACAATTCTGTAGCGGCAATAAAATAACAAGTGTTTTACTGACCGGAAGGTCAGCAAGTGCGCTTCATCGAATATTATTCGGTCAACGTCGATGGCGTCGGGTAAATCATTCACAGCACGGCAAGTTGGGCCAAACCGCGCCTGCCCACCGCTGCCTGCGAGGCGGTCCACGGAGTGGGCAGCCGGCATCGCCGCCCGCAAGGCACGGCGGCGATGCCGGCCGCGGCGGTTCAGTTCGACTGGCCGGTGGCTGTCGCCGCGACCAGCATGACGGAGGCCGCCGTGTAGCCGGAACCGTCCTTGGCCGCCACGATCCGCACCGTCCCGCCCGCGACGATGTCCGCGACGCTCAGCTGCGTGCCCGTGCCGCCGGCCTGCTGGCGCCGCTGTTGCAGATTACTCACCACCACGTCGCTGCCCAGCGCATAGCTGCGCGTGAAACCGTCGCTGCTCTTGACCGTCACGGAGGACGAGCTGACCTCGCTCACTGTGCCCAACTGCTCGGCCATCGTGGTGTATGCGCTTCCTTGCAGCACCACGTATTCGGCGTGCACTGCCGCGGAAAGCCCGCTGCCCATGCCACCGGCAGCGAAGTGGCCGGGACCGCCCTGCCCCGGCATGCCGCCGCCCGCGAAACCACCTTGCGCGGAACCGTCTTGTGCTGAACCTGGCACGCCTGGGGCGACACCCTGGCCGCCGGGTCCGCCGGCTGCCGCCCCGCCGGCCGCACCGGTGGCTGCCGTTGCGCTTGAGGTGAGGGCATAGACGCCGGCCCCGGCGCCGACGGCCAGGACTGCGGCGGCGCCGGCGACGGCGAGCCCCCGCTTGAGGGTCCAGGGCTTCGCCGCCGAGGCCGTCTTGGCGGAAGTTCCCGGCGCGCCCCAGCCTGTGGCTGCGGCGGGGACAGGTTCCTGCCGGGGCATGCCCCAGGCAGGTTCCGATGCCGGAACCTGCCAAACCGGAAGCGCGCCCCAGCCCCCGGCAGCGCCTGCTTCCGGCCGCCCGGCCTCGGCGTGCCCGCCGCCGGTGCGTCCGGCGTCAGCCTGTCCGGCGTCAGCGTGTCCGGCATCGGCGTGCCCGGTTTGGACTGTTCCGCCGTCGGGGTGTCCGGCGCCGGACTGCCAGGCAGTACGGGGTGTGGTTACGGGCGCGGGCGCCGCTGGCGCGCCGGTGGTGGGCGTGGGGGCGGGTACAGGGGCTGACTCGGGGGCTGCTCCGGAACCGGCTCCGGGATGCTGACCGCTCATGGTATTTCTCCTTTAGGGTGCGGATCGGTGTTCACCCCAGCGTGGTGAGCGATCCTGTGCTTGGGCTGTGCGGGCCGACAGCCCGGCCTGTGACGTTGCCGGACGGGAAGGGCGGATTGAACATGGCCGTTGCGGCCCGTACGGTCCCGCAACGGCATCCAGCTCGCTAGGCTGGGATTCACAGGTGCCGCACAGGGTCCCCAAAGCCCGGCCTAACCGGCAGATCGGAGAGTTGTCCCCATGGCCACTTCGCACTCCATGACCAACAACCTTCCCCAGCTCACGCATCCGGACGGCTCCCCCATCCGCGCCCTCGTGGTGGATGACGAGCCCAGCCTCTCCGAGCTCATGAGCATGGGGCTGCGGATGGCCGGCTGGTCCGTGGCCGTGGCCGAGGACGGGCCCGGAGCCGTCCGGCTCGCCAAGGAGTTCCGCCCCGACGTGCTGGTGCTGGACGTGATGTTGCCCGGGTTCGACGGCGTCGAACTGCTGAACAGGATCCGCGCGTTCGCGCCTGAGGTGCCGGCGCTGTTCCTCACCGCCAAGGATGCCGTTCAGGACCGCATCACCGGACTGGCGGCCGGCGGCGATGACTACGTCACCAAGCCGTTCAGCATGGAAGAGGTGCTGCTGCGCCTGCACCGGCTGGTCCAGCGCTCCGGAGTGGCCGCCATGGACACCGCCGAACTCGTGGTGGGAGACCTCGTGCTCAACGTCGACACCCGCGAAGTCACCCGGGCCGGTGAGGAAATGCACCTGACCGCCACGCAGTTCGAGCTGCTGCGCTACCTCATGGAAAACCCGAAACGGGTCATCAGCAAGGCCCAGATCCTGGACCGTGTCTGGGACTACGACTTCGGCGGCCAGGCGAACATCGTGGAACTGTACATTTCCTACCTCCGCAAGAAGGTCGACGCCAACCACGCTCCCATGATCCACACGGTGCGCGGAGCCGGGTACGTCCTGAAACCGGCGGACTGATCCGTGCCCTCACTTTCCGGCATGACCCGCGTCCCCGGACGCGACTGGCGCAACCCGTCGACGTGGCATTTGCGCACCCGGCTGGTCCTGGTCGCCATGGCGCTGCTCGTGGCCATCTGCGGCGCTGTGGGCTTGTTCAGCTACGCCTCCATGGACCTCTTCCTCACCCGGCAGCTCGACACCCAGCTGGACCAGGCCTCCCACCGTTCGAGCGAGTTCGGCCGGCCCTCCTCGGACGATTCGGGCAGGCGCCCCGACCCCCTCGAAGCCCGGGGACAGGGCGTCGGGACGCTTAACGCACGGATAGTCGACGGCGAAGTCAGCAGGGCCGGATTCCTGGCCGCGGACGGCGCGGTCAAGAGCCTCTCCCCCTCCGACAACAAGGTTCTCCTGGCCCTGACCCCGAGCGGCGTGTCCGTGGACCGCAGCCTTTCGGCCGGCGCCTACCGGCTCACGGCCGCGCGTACACCGTACGGCGACGTGATTGTGACCGGACTCCCGCTGGCTGAAAAACAAAACACCTTGGCCTCCCTGGTCTGGACCATGGTGGTGGTGTCCGCAGGCGGGCTCGTGCTGATCGGGCTCGCCGGCACGGCCCTGATCCGGCGGACCATGAAGCCGCTGGAACAGCTCTCCGAGGTCGCCACCAACGTCTCCCGTCTCCCGCTGGACGCCGGCGAGGTGGCGCTCGGGGTCCGCGTCCCGACGTCGGCTGCCCATCCCGGAACGGAAGTGGGCAGCGTGGGCTACGCGCTGAACAAGATGCTGGACAACGTCTCCAACGCTCTCGAGGCGCGGCAGGAGAGTGAGATGAAGGTCCGGCAGTTCGTCGCCGACGCCTCGCACGAGCTCCGCACCCCGCTGACGGCCATCCGCGGCTACACGGAGCTGATGCGGATGACCGAGCATTTCACCCCCGACGGCGAGAGGTCCCTCGCCCGTGTGCAAAGCCAGTCCGAGCGGATGACCACGCTCGTGGAGGACCTGCTGCTGCTGGCGCGCCTGGACGAGGGGCAGCCGCTCAAAATCTCCGACGTCGACCTCACCCAGCTGGCCATCGAGACGGTCAGCGATGAGAAAGTCATGGCCCCGGACCGCATCTGGCAGCTGGAACTTCCGGACGAGCCCGTGGTGGTGCGCGGTGATGCGACCCAGCTTCACCAGGTCCTCGCCAACCTGCTGTCCAATGCGCGCAAGCACACGGAACCCGGGACCAAGGTGGTCACGGGCGTTATGCGCTCGGCTGACGGCAGTGCCGTGGTCACCGTGACAGACAATGGCAGCGGCATCGCCCCGGAATTTATCGGCCGGGTCTTCGCCCGTTTCGCCCGGGCCGACGCCTCGCGCACCAATCCGGCGTCGAACCCCGCAGCCGTCCCCGCCGATTCTGCCGTCGCGACGGCGAGGGTCGGGTCCGGGGCTCCCGCACGCTCGTCCTCCGGCGCCGTTTCCGGCCGCCGCGGAGGTCACGGCACGGCGACCGCCGCGCCGACGCCCGAGGGCACCAGCGGGTTGGGCCTGTCCATTGTCCAGTCGATCGTGGAGGCCCACGGAGGAACAGTCGAGGTCACGTCCCGGCCGGGCCGCACGGAGTTCGCCGTGCGGCTGCCCGCCGCGCCGCCGCCGGCTTAACCGGAACGGCCGCCGTCGGCGCAAACGGCCCGGACCGGCCGGCCCGTGAACCCGGCGCAACCCGACACCCCGGCACTGTGACTCCTGTTACCAAAATGTGACTTAAGCGGCCAGGTCCTGTAGCGTCGTTAGCGTGCGCCGCCATCGGTGCCGCATATCCGGACGGACGCCAAACTCTGCCGCTTCCCGGATTCCGCTGGACCAGGCAGAGGCGGGGGACCCAGAGTTCCCGGGCATTCTGCTTTCATGCGCCCTCGGGGTGAAGCCGACACGTGATGTTCCGTGCGGCCGGATGACCTCATCCGAACCCGACAGCTAACTCCGCCGGCGTTGAGAGGCCACCATGACTGAATTCCAGGTACAAACACGCCCTGACGGCGGTTCGCATTCCCGCTCAGTTGGCGCAGCCAAGTCGCGCCACCGCGCCGAACCGGTCAAGCAGGCATCCGCCCTGTCGCGGTTCGCCGCCGGGCTCGGTGTAACCGGCCGCCGTGCCGCCGTCGTCACCGCCGCGTGCGCACTGCTGCTGGGTGGCGGCGCCGCCAGCCAGGCGGCAGAGCCGGGCGCCCACACGGCGAATGTTGCGAGCCAGGCGGCCACGATCGCCGACCCGCTGGCCAAGCTCAACTTCGAGCGGGTCCAGGTGGCTGGGCCGGGCGCTCCAGCGGAAAAGAACGTGGCTCCCCAGATCTCGGAGGTTAAGGCAGCCGAAGCGCTGATCCCTGCCCCAGCTGCTGCCGCGCCGGCAGCAGCGGCAGCCCCCGCACCTGCTCCGGTTCCCGCGGCAGCCCCCGCTCCCGCTCCGGTTCCCGCGGCAGCTCCCGCTCCCGCTCCGGCACCGGCAGCCGCTCCGGCCCCCGCACCGGCACCCGCACCGGTCGCAATCGACGACCCCGCCGGCGCGCAGGCCTACGCCGCGTCCCAGCTGGGAAGCTATGGCTGGGCACCCGGCCAGATGCAGTGCCTGCACAAGCTGTGGACCAAGGAATCCGACTGGAAGACCACCGCCACGAACGCCAGCAGCGGCGCCTACGGCGTGGTCCAGTCCCTGCCCGCCTCGAAGATGGCGAGCGCCGGCGCCGATTACATGACCAACTACCGGACCCAGATCAACTGGGGCCTGAACTACGTCAAGTCGCGCTACGGCTCCCCCTGCGGCGCCCTGAACTTCCACTACGCACACAACTGGTACTAAACCGGCCCTAACCAGCCCGGACAGGAGGCCCCGGATCCACGTGGATCCGGGGCCTCCTGTGTGTGACTGCTAGCCGAGAATGGCGGTTTTTTCACAGCTCGGTTTGGCGGCCTCCACATGGCTAAGTGGACCTACGCCAACTCCAGCACGCACCTGAATCATCCTCGGCGCGCCAGTCTGGGCCGCACATCATTGACCTCGTCCTCTGCAGGGAGTGCCGTGTAGACGGCATTCCCTGCAGAAATTTGCCGCTTGACCTGCTCAAGCTCATCCTTGAGGAGGTCAACGGTGGCACGGTATTTCTCGAAGTCCGCTGTTCGGCGCCTGGCCACGGCGAAACTGATGCCGGCGGCGAGAACGGCAAGCGGGAACGAAACCAGCAGGGCCCAGCCGGATGCGGCAAGGAAGTCCAGCGCTACGGGAAGTGCCTGCTTGAATGCCAGGAACTCGTTCACCCCACCAACCACTCCGTTCAGAGCGGAGTCCAGTGGGCCCAGAAACTGCCCCACGACTGGCGTCCCGGAAAACGACGGAGCGCTCAGCGGCGGTTCTCCCCCTGCAGACCAGCGCGAATCACCGAAATGGTTCAGGACGTAGATCCCGGCACCCGCGTTGAGGGCCGCGAAGAGCAGGACGGAACCAAGGGCAGTCCAATAAAGCCTGCGCGGACGCCAGACGCCGGCCACAAGCGCGAAGACGGTGGCCGCAACCCACGAAAAGATGCGGAGCTCGTCGCGGCCCATGCCGCCCAATAGATCCAAGGAATTCCCCGCCCCTTACAGTTGGAATCAATGCTCGTTTCGGTCCCAAGCGAGCCTATCCCAGCCGCCCCCCGGGTATGCCGCGGCAGATACTGGCGCGCTCCCTTTGTGCGTAGCCGGGCCCGACCCGCCCGGCTGCCCCGACTTCCACAGCCCCCGCACAGCTTGACCCTAAAGCCTTCATATGGGCCGCCGGGAAAGTTGAGCCATGACATTCACAGACCAGGCCACAGGAACCCTGCCCCGCTCCACGGCGACGCCGGCCGGCCCGGCGGCCCCCGAGGCACCCTCGGGGCTTGCGCTGGCC
>NZ_JBFTZL010000146.1:0-9278 GCF_056406825.1 Arthrobacter sp. P1_A5
GGCCTGGGCGTCCCAGATCTCTGCCCGGGATCCTGCGCCAATGACGGCGAGTTCCCGGCCAAGACCTGCATACTCCCGGAGCGCCGGCGGAATCGTCACGCGCCCCTGCTTGTCAGGTACCTCGTCCGAGGCTCCAGAGAGGAAAACACGGATGTAGTCACGTGCCTGCTTGGAGGAAATTGGAGCCTCCCGCATCTGCTCGTGAACCCGTCCGAATTCCGCCTCACTGAAGACGTAGATGCAACGCTCCTGGCCCCTTGTGAGAACCAGCCCGCTGGCAAGTTCCTCTCGGAACTTC
This sequence comes from Arthrobacter sp. P1_A5, assembly GCF_056406825.1. Classification (NCBI taxonomy): domain Bacteria; kingdom Bacillati; phylum Actinomycetota; class Actinomycetes; order Micrococcales; family Micrococcaceae; genus Arthrobacter; species Arthrobacter sp. P1_A5. The sequence goes on from NZ_JBFTZL010000146.1 coordinate 299, forward strand.
GCGGGGAGGATAATTCGACCTTTTTCATCCAGACGCGGCGAATGTGTGCCGAGAAACACGGCCCACCGCCTGTCTGTCTTAGGAAGTCCAACGTCCCCTGTGCTGCCACTACCCTCTTACGTCCTCCACATTACTCCACATCGCTCCACAGTCAACGACACGCCCGGGATGTTTAGACAATTCTGCGGATGTTTATCCCCCTTCTTCCCAGCATTTGCAGGGAATCGGGACTGGTGGGGGAAAGTGGAGCGATTTTTGCCTGCTTGCCTCCCGCCCCGCACCGATTGACGGGGCGCACCGGCGCGGGAGCGAATAATTCGGTGCGGTTGTCCCTTTTGCGGCGCCGTCGAAGCCAAATTCCAGCACGGCTGCAGCAAAGGCGCCGGAAATAACCGCGTTAAATGGCGAAAGACCCGCCGAAGCGGGTCTCGCGCCGCTCCCCGGCGGACCGGTGGCGGGAAGTGGAGGACTTTACGGGGCCGTCACTGAGCGGTTTAGGACTCGCCCCCGTGCCGTTCGTCCCAGCGCTGCTCGAGGTTGCTCATGAACGAACTCCTGGGCTTGCCCTGCTTGCGTCCGCCGGCTGCCCTGGCCTTGCCGACCGCAGAACTGCGCATCGTGGCGAAATAGACGCCGGCGCCCATCACAACAAAGCCGAGGACCCCGATAAAGATGTTTTGCATCGACACCCCGACCAATAACAGCAGCACGCCCGCGAGAGTCGCGAGCACGCCGATGACAAGGTGGCGGGTGGACCATGAGCGTCCGGGGACCGATCCCATTGAGCTTGCAAACTTTGGGTCGTCCTCATGCAGCTGCTTCTCAAGTTGCTCCAGCAACTTCTGTTCGTGTTCCGAGAGCGGCATCACGACCTCCTCAAGTCTGCCAACGTCCGGGCATGACGTGGCCATTGCCCTAATTCCCTAACGCCCGGGATTCCGAAGTGGTTCCCCCGTCACCGCCATTGGTGAAAAGGGGTCAATTCAGCTCTCCCGCGCCGGTCTCAGCTGGCCAGGTCGCCCGAACGGTCGATCCAGTAGTCCTAAACCTAGGTATTAATAAGGATAGATTGTTGCGGCCTGTTCTGAAAGACAGTCTTAAGGCCCTTTCGCCGCCGGAACCCTTGGGAACGGGCGGCCCGCCGGGGTTCCTGCCGGGCTTACTCGGTGGCGCCCCCGGAATCCAGGAGCCGGGCCGGAAGGACTGACTTGTTACCGAACTTCCGGGTGACAGCATCGAGGGCTTGTTCGGCGGCCCGCCAGTTGTCGTCCCGGCGGTCAAGACTGAGCTGAAGCGGGGCATCGGCGGCCTCTTCCAGCTGCTCGGCGCGGATGCCGACCAGCCGGACCGTCATGGGCCGCTCACCCACCGATTCCAGGAGCTGCACTGCCACCGCGTACAGGAGTTGGGCGCTGTCGATCGGTGTGCTCACGGTGCGGCTGCGGGTAATAGTGGAAAAGTCGGCGTAGCGCAGCTTGAGCGCCACGGTACGGGCGTGCATGCCGGCACTGCGGAGGCGCTCCGCCGTCCGGTGCGAAAGGCGCAGCAGCTCCCTGTGAAGCAGCGCGTCATCCGCGGTGTCAGTGGCGAACGTCTCCTCGGCACCAATGCTCTTTTCCAGGCGGACCGGCGTCACGGGCCGTGGATCGATGCCCCAGGAGAGCCGGTAGACATGCTCCCCCGATGCGCCCAGCAGCTTGCGCAGCGAGGGCAGCGGCGACGCGGCGACGTCCGCCACCGTCCTGATGCCCCGGCGGGCCAGCACCTCCACGGTCTTGCCGCCGACTCCCCAGAGCGCACTGACAGGAAGGCTGTGCAGGTAGGGGACGGTTTCCTCCGGCCGGATCAGCAGCAGTCCGTCCGGTTTGCAGCGGGTGGACGCGATCTTGGCCACAAACTTGCTGGCGGCGATGCCCACTGATGCCGTGATGCCCAGCTCCCGGAACACGCGGGCCCGGATGAGTTCGCCAATCTCCCGTGGCGGCCCGAGCCTCCGGATGGCTCCCCCGACGTCCAGGAACGCCTCATCCACGCTGAGCGGCTCGACGAGGTCGGTGATGGAACCAAAGATTGCCATGATCTGGCCGGACACTTCGTAGTACAGCTTGTGGCGAGGCTCGATGATGACAGCCGAGGGGCACATCCGCGCCGCCACCACCATGGGCATCGCCGATCTGACGCCGAAGGCGCGGGCCTCATAGGACGCGGAGAGCACCACGGAGCGGTCCGCGGGGTAGCCCACGATCACGGGCTTTCCCTTCAGCTCAGGCCGGCTGCGCAACTCCACGGAGACAAAGAAGGCGTCCATGTCCACGTGCATGATGCTGCTGCGCCGCAGTTCCAGCAGGGACTCCCCGCCCAGGCTGCCGGCGGGCTGGATCTGGGGCTGCGCATTCGAGGGCCCGTTGGGGTGCATATTCCTCTGCGCTCCCTGCTGATTCTCTGCGTCCGGCCCCACGTCTTCAATCCTATGCCCGGGGACTGACTAAACTGGAGGCTGATTCCGCTTCAACCCCAGGAGGAAAGTCCCTGTGAAGGTATTTGGACAGCGCAAACGTGCCGCAGCCGCCATCGCGGCGGCTGGCGCGCTATTGGCCTTGGCCGCATGCACGCCTGCCGGCACCGGGAGCCCGGCGGCGTCGCCGGCGTCGACCCCGGACGCCTCTGCGCAGTCCTCCACCACGGCTCCCCCCAGCCCTTCCGCGGAGCCCGGCACGTCAGCCACGGTCGGCGCCCTCGTGCCCGGCTTCCCGCAGAAACTCCTGCCGCTGATGCCCGGAGCCCAGGTGGTCTCCAGCAGCTTCGACAAAACCACGGTGCCGGCAACCGCGGCACTGGTCGGCAGCATCACCGCCCCGGCCGCCGATGTCCTGGCTTTCTACGCCAAGGGGCTGCAGGCGCAGGGCTTCAAGCCCGTACCTGGGGAAACCGTCGGCGCCCTGCCGTCCAAGGACTTCCTGCGCGGGGACAACGAAACCGTGAACATCTCCGTCATGCAGACAACAGGGGTGTCCACGTTCACGATCGGTGCGAACGTCGCTGCCGAGTCCGTCAAGTGAGTCTCGCCGAACAGCTGCGGCTCGAGCAGGCGGATTACGTGGCCGCCGTCGCCGGCAAGCTCACCGAGTTCCTGACCAGCCGCCAGGCCATCATGGCCTCGATCTCCCAGGACATCGATCCGCTCATGGGCTCGATCTCAAACCTGGTCACGGGCGGAAAGCGCCTGCGGGCGCTCATGTGCTACTGGGGATGGCGCGGCGCCGGCGGAGAAGCCGGCGCGGCCGAGGTGGTCACGGCCGGCTCGGCCCTGGAGCTGTTCCAGGCCGCGGCCCTGATCCACGATGACATCATTGACCGCTCGGACACCCGCCGGGGCGGACCCAGCGTCCACCGCAGGTTCATTGAATTGCACGAGGCCCAGGGCTGGGCGCTGGACAGCGAGCGGTTCGGCCATGCGGCAGCGATCCTGACCGGGGATCTATGCCTGTCCTTCAGCGAGGAATCGTTCACGGAGATCGGACACCGTGCCGCCTCCGGCAGCCCGGCACGGCTGATCTTCAACCTCATGCGCGCAGAAGTCATGGCCGGGCAGTACCTCGACATCCTGGAAGAGGTCGCCGGGCCCCGGCGGGACCGTGCGGGGGCCGTCAGCCGGGCCCAGTCCATCATCCGGTTCAAGTCGGCCAAATACTCCACTGAACACCCGCTCGCCCTCGGCGGCGCCCTGGCCGGCGCCGGCGACGAGCTGCTGCGCGGCTATTCCGCCTTCGCCCTGCCGCTCGGCGAGGCGTTCCAACTGCGGGACGATGTCCTTGGCGTCTTCGGTGACCCCGTCACCACCGGCAAACCTGCCGGGGACGATCTCCGTGAGGGCAAGCGCACGGTCCTGGTGGCCTTCGCCCTGGACCAGGCCTCGGCGGCCGAATCAGAGTTCATCGACGCCAAGCTGGGCAGCCCCGATCTCGGGGATGAAGACATCGAGGAGATCCGGCGGATCATCGTGGACTGCGGCGCGCTCCAGGCCACGGAAGTGCTCATCGAGGAGTTCGGCAAGGCCGCCTTCGCTGCCCTAGACCTGTTGCCGCTTCAGGAGCTGCCCAAAACCGCGCTCCGCAGGCTGGCAGAAGCCACGGTCAGCCGCGCGGCTTAACCCTGCCCTCACGCCGGTAACGCGTTTTAACCGGTAACGCCTTTTAAGAGGTGCCTTGAAACGCGGCGGGCCGTGCACTGCGCTTGCGCTGTGCACGGCCCGTGATGGCACGTCCGGGGGATGCTGCCGGCGCAGTTGCTGCCGGTGCGCTTTTACCAGGCCAGTGATTGTGCCCTGCGGCGAATTTCGGTCTTGCGACCTTCCCGCAGGGCGTCAATGGGCCGGCCGCGGAGGGAATCGTCCGGCGTAAAGAGCCAGTTGATCAGTTCCTCATCCGAGTATCCGGCGTCTGAGAGAACAACAATGGTGCCTTTCAGGCTCTCCACCGCATGCCCGTCCTGGATGAAAGCCGCAGGCACGGACCGGATGCGCCGGTCGCCGATTCTCACGGCCGCCAGCGCACGCTCGTCCAGCAATGCATGGACCTTGGTGATAGATACGTTCAGAAGCTGTGCGACATCGGGCAGGGGCAGCCATTCGCCCACGAGGCTTTCTACATTACTCACGCATAAAGATTGCCACGGGCGGTGCCCCGCCGCCTAGTCGGCATCCGCAGAATTCACGCTGCGGCCATGGCCGGTCCCGCCGCGCCGGAATGCCGCCAGGCTTCACCGGGGACTCCCGTGGAACGACTTTCGGGCGACACTCCACCGGAAACGGGTTTGCGGAATGTCAAACGGTTCTTGTGCTAATTGCCAATTCATGAGAGATTCACATAGATCACATTTGTAACAGAAATAACTTTTGTCACACTGGTAACACCAGTTCTACCGGCCTGACCGCAGCGTTGCCGCTGAGAAGAGGATCTTTCCAATGACAACCTCACGTTCGCCACAGCTCCGTCCGGGGCGCAGCCTGCCGCTCATCGCGGCGACGACGGCGGCGCTTCCCGCCGTCGTGCTTTCCTCCCTGGCGATCGCCCAGCCTGCCGCAGCCGAATCGCGGGTGCGCTCGGTCCCGGCAACGCTCGCGGCCGCCATGCGTGCCCAGGCGACGGCTGACGCGTCGACATCCCTGAAGGCGGCAGTGATCCCGGCCGCCTCCGTCCCGGTGACGCTGCCGAGCGCCTTGCGGCCCGCGCAGGCGGCGGCTCCGGCCGCCTACACGATCGCCCGCGGCGACACCATCAGTGCCATTGCCGGCCGCTACGGCCTGGACACGTTTGCCGTGCTCAAGCTGAACAACCTGCAGCCGAACACGATCATCTACCCGGGGCAGAAGATCAAGCTCACGGGCTCGACGCCGGCGCCGGCAGCGCCCAAACCGTCCGCACCGGCGAAATCGACGCCGGCAACGCCCGCCTCGGGCGGAGGCAGCGTGTACGTCGTCAAGTCCGGCGACACTCTGAGCGCCATCGCCAGCCGCCACGGCGTTGGTCTTTCCGAGATCTTCAAGTGGAACGGGCTCGGGATGAGCTCCGTGATCTATCCCGGCCAGACGGTCAAGGTCGGCGGCGGTTCCAGCACGCCGGCCACCTCCGCACCCGTGGCCACCTCCGCACCCAAGCCGTCGGCGCCCGCGCCCGCCAGTTCCGGCTCCTACACCATCAGGGCCGGCGACACCCTCTCCGGCATCGCGGCCCGCAACGGTGTCAGGCTCTCGGACGTCCTGTCGGCCAACCGGCTGACAATGTCGAGCATCATTTACCCCGGCCAGAAGCTCGTCATCCCCGGCGCGTCGACCATCGCACCGGCATCAAGCACGCCTGCCCCCACCACGCCCCTCGTGCCCAGCACGTTCCTCGGGTTCAGCTACCCGGCCGCGGTGGTCAGCTCGGCCAACCAGAACAAGGCGCTGCTCAACGCCTCCCCGGTGCCCACCCGCCAGCAGATGAAGTCGATCGTGGCGGACACGGCCCGGCGCATGGGCGTGGACGCCAGCCTTGCACTGGCCTTTGCCTTCCAGGAATCCGGCTTCGACCAGCGTGCCGTGTCACCGGCCAACGCGATCGGCACCATGCAGGTCATCCCGTCCTCCGGCGAATGGGCCTCCGATCTGGTGGGCCGCAAGCTGAACCTGCTCGATCCGTACGACAACGCCACGGCAGGCATCGCGATCATCCGCCAGTTGGTCCGCACGAGCCCGGATGTGGACACCGCAATCGCCGGCTACTACCAGGGCCAGTACTCGGTGAGCCAGAACGGCATGTTCGAGGACACCAAGGGCTACGTCGCCGCCATCAAGGCCAACCGGCAGCTGTTCGGCTAAACCCGGCCGTTCGGCCAACTACAGACTCCAGCACAGGCTCCCTTTCGGCGGAGCGTGACGCTACGGGCCCGGATCGCATGTTGATTCGGGCCCGTTTCTGTCCAGCGACTACGATTGTAAGGTGCAGGAATACGTGTCGGATGCTCTCGTAGGGAACCTGGTGGACAACCGCTACCAGGTTCGATCCAGGCTTGCCCGCGGCGGGATGTCCACCGTGTACCTCGCCACGGACCAGCGCCTTGAGCGTGATGTCGCGCTGAAGGTGCTCCATCCCCATCTGGCCGACGACCCGCAGTTCCTCGATCGGCTGGGCCGCGAAGCCAAGGCTGCCGCCCGGCTCTCCCACCCGCACGTCGTGGGCGTCCTGGATCAGGGCGAAGACGGCCGGCTCGCCTATCTGGTCATGGAGTTCATCAAGGGCCACACGCTGCGGGATGTCCTCAATGACAAGGGCGCCCTGTCGCCGCGGCTGGCCCTGGCGCTGATCGATCCGGTCGTCGAAGGCCTCGGCGCCGCGCACGCCGCCGGAATGATCCACCGGGACATCAAGCCCGAAAACGTCCTGATCGCCGACGACGGGCGGATCAAGCTCGGCGACTTCGGCCTGGCCCGCGCTATCTCGACGTCCACCAGCACGGGCGCCCTGATCGGGACCGTCGCCTACATCTCCCCCGAACTTGTCCTGGGCAAACAGGCAGATGCCCGCAGCGACATCTATTCGGTCGGGATCATGCTTTACGAAATGGTCACGGGCCGGCAGCCGTTCGAAGGCGACGTGCCCATCCAGGTCGCCTACCAGCACGTCAATTCCACCGTCGCAACGCCTTCGCTGGAGGTGCCCGGGCTGGCTGAGGAGATCGACGAACTCGTCCAGTGGTGCACGGACCGGGACCCGGACAAGCGCCCCGTCGACGGCAGCGCCCTGTTGTCCGAGCTCCGGCACATCAGGACCAACCTCAGCGACGCCGAACTCGACCTCCAGCCGCCGGCGGCTCGCAGCACCCTGCCGGCCGTAGCAGCACCGCCAACCCGGCCGCCAGGCGGTACCGGTCCGGCGTCGGACGCGCAGGCAACGGCCCACGTGCTGCCGCCCACCGGAATGCCCACGGAGTTGCAGACTGAGGTATACGGCAGCCTCGCCCGGCCCACCGAGATGATTTCCCGCACCGGCGGCAACCCGACCACCGTGATGTCCGGTGCCCCGCGGCGTCCGGCCTACGGACCGTTGTCCACCCCGGACGAGGCGGCCTACGACGGCGCCGGGTATGACGGCCCGCCGGAGAGCGCGGTTGCCCCCAGCAAACGCGCCCAGCGCAAGCTGGACCGGGACGAGGAGAAGGCACGCCAGCGCGCCGCCGCCACGCCCACCAGGACGCTGCACGAGGGCAACCCCCGGCGCCGCGGCTTGCTGTGGATCGTCCTGCTCGTCGTCGCGGCGCTGCTCGCCGCCGTCGCCGGCTGGTTCTTCGGCATGGGTCCCGGGTCGCCGGGAACGATTCCCCCGGTGGCGAACAAGACCGTTGCCGAGGCCCAGGACCTGCTCCGCACCGCCGGCTTCCAATCCACCGTGAAGGATGTCTTCGACGACGACGTCTCGCCCGGGCTCGTGGTCGGCTCGGAGCCGACCGCCGGAGAGGTCATCCGCAAGTTCCAGCCGGTGTCGCTGGCCGTCTCCAAGGGCCCGGAGCTGTTCCCGCTGCCGGAACTGGCCGGCAAGAGCCTGGGCGAGGCCAAGACCACGCTCAACGGCGCCCAGATGGCTCTGGGCCCGATCACCGAGACCTTCGACGAGAAGGCGCCGGCCGGAACCGTCCTTGCCCAGGCTCCGCGCAGCGGCAACCCGGTCAGGCACGGGACGCCCGTGGGCCTGACCGTCTCGAAGGGCCCCCAGCCCATCCCGGTCCCGGATGTCCGCGGGCAGGCGCAGGACACCGCTGTAAAGGCCCTTGAGGATGCAGGCCTGAAGGCCGTGGTGGCCCCGGAAGCAGTCAATGACAGGAATGTCCCCGAGGGCGCGGTGCTGGCGCAGGACCCGGCCTCCGGCAACCTGACCAAGGGCGGCACCGTCACCTTGACCATCTCGAAGGGCCCGAAGCTCGTCGAGGTGCCCAGCTTCATCGGCAAGCAGGCCTCGGAGGCCCAGGAAGCCCTTGAGAAACTCGGCTTCAAGGTCCAGGTCGATAACATCCTCGGCGGTTTCTTCGGCACGGTCCGGGACCAGAATCCCGTGGACACGAAGGCCCCGGAAGGCTCGACCGTCACGCTCACCGTCGTCTGACCGGCACCCCGCTCCGGCCCCTGCCGTCGCACAAGAAAGCTCCGCCCGGCTGCTGTAGCCGGGCGGAGCTCTTTGTCAGAACGCGTTCTGTGGGAAACGTTCTGTCGGAATGCGTTCCGCCAGACGCGTTCTGTCCATCAGTGCGTCAGCGCTTGGAGAGCGCTCCGGCCACCAGGAACGCCATCTCGAGCGACTGCATGTGGTTCAGGCGCGGATCGCAGACGGACTCGTAGCGGTCCAGGAAGGCTTCCTGGTCGATCGGGTCGGCTCCGCCGAGGCACTCGGCGACGTCGTCACCCGTCATCTCCACGTGCAGGCCGCCGGGAACGGTGCCGAGCGCGTGG
>NZ_JBFTZL010000147.1:0-9257 GCF_056406825.1 Arthrobacter sp. P1_A5
CCGCCGCAACGGCGAGGTAGTGGCCGGCGGCGACGCACAGCCGAGCGGCGCCGAGGCCTAATCCCCTCCATGACTGACACCGTCTGGGCGCCGGACGGCAGCAACCTGGTGGTTCACGCGGACAACGCGGAATACCTCCCCACGCTGCCGGACGGCGCCTTCACACTGATTTACGTGGACCCGCCCTTCAACACCGGCCGGGTCCAGCGGCGCCAGGAAACCAGGATGGTGCTCAACGCCGGCGGCGAGGGTGACCGCGTCGGGTTCAAGGGCCGGTCCTACGACACCATCAAGGGCGCGCTGCACAAGTACGACGACGCGTTCAGCGACTACTGGTCCTTCCTCGAGCCCCGGCTCGTGGAGGCCTGGCGGCTCCTGGCCGACGACGGCACCCTGTACCTGCACCTGGACTACCGAGAGGTGCACTACGCAAAGGTCATGCTGGACGCGATCTTCGGCCGCGAATGCTTCCTGAACGAGATCATCTGGGCGTACGACTACGGTGCACGGGCCAAGTACCGCTGGCCCACCAAGCACGACAACATCCTCGTCTACGTCAAGAACCCGGCGAAGTACCACTTCGACAGTGCCGAGGTGGACCGTGAGCCCTACATGGCGCCCGGACTGGTGACCCCCGCCAAGCGCGAGCTCGGCAAGTTGCCCACGGACGTGTGGTGGCACACGATCGTTTCGCCGACCGGCAAGGAGAAAACCGGCTACCCGACGCAGAAGCCGGAGGGGCTGATCCGCCGCGTGGTTGCGGCCTCGAGCCGGCCGGGCGACTGGTGCCTGGACTTCTTCGCAGGTTCCGGCACGCTCGGGTCCGTGGCCGCGAAACTCGACCGCAGGTTCGTGTGCGTGGACCAGAACCAGCCGGCCATCGACGTCATGGCCAAGCGCCTGGCCGCGCAGGCGCAGTTCACGTCTTTCCCGACGGTCTGACCCGCCGCCCTCACCGCGCCCCGCCGTTCCCGGGGCCGGGGCGGCTTTTCAGCGCACCACGTGCGAGCCTGTGCCCAGTTCCTCGATCCGGGCAAAGACTTCTGCGGAGGTCAGGTTCTCGCCCAGCAGGTTCGGCTTTCCTGCGCCGTGGTAATCGGAGGACCCTGTGATCAGCAGGCCATAGCGTTCGGCGATGCGGCGCAGGAACGTCCGGCCCTCCTCGGGGTTGTCCCGGTGGTAGATTTCCAGGCCTGCCAGGCCGGCGTCGATCATCTCCTGGTAGGTCCCCTCCCCCACGATCCGGCCGCGGGCGGATGCCACGGGGTGGGCGAACACCGGGACGCCCCCGGCTGCACGGACCAGTTCGACGGCGAGCGCCGGCTCCGGCGCATAGTGCTGGACCCAGTAGCGCGAGCGTGCTGTGAGGATGGAACCAAAAGCCTCGGCCCGGTCTTCCACCACACCTGCCGCGACGAGCGCGTCGGCGATGTGCGGGCGGCCCAGGGTGGCCCCCGGCGCGACGTGGTGAATCACGTCGTCCCATGTCAGCGGGTAGTCCTCCGACAAAAGGGTGACCATCTTCTGCGCCCTCGTGTGCCGGGCGTCCTTGGACTTGGTGATTTCCTCAAGCAGTCCGGGATGCGCGGGGTCGTGGAGGTAGCTGAGCAGGTGGACGCTGATGCCTTCCGCGGTGCGGCAGGAGATCTCCATCCCCGGGACCAGCGCGACCCCGGCTTTCCGGGCGGCGACGGCGGCCTCCGCCCACCCGGCAGTGGAATCGTGATCGGTCAGGGCGATGACGTCGAGGCCCGCGGCGGCGGCGGACTCCATGACGCCGGCCGGCGCCTGGGTGCCGTCGGAAACGTTGGAGTGCGCATGCAGGTCGATCCTCACCTCACCAGCCTAGTAGATGGCAGGATCCAAAGCCTCGGCCCCGTCGTGCCGGGGCCCTGCAGCGGCCCTGCAGCGCGAGCGCGCCGTTGGCCTAAGCCGCGGCGCTGGTGAGACTATGGGACGGTGAACGATGCAGATAACACCCTAGTCTCCGCTTCCCAGCCCCTCGAAGAGCGCGTCAACAACCGCTCGCAGCGGCCCAGCTCCGACGCCTTCAAGGCCTTCATGGCCAGCAACTGGGCGCCGGCCTCGCAACAGCTTTCCGAGCGGGACGCCGTCGCGGGCCACGCCGCAGGCCGGCGCCGCTCCATCTCAGGCCAGTTCAAAGGTGAACGCCTGGTCATCCCCGCCGGTCCGCTGAAGGTCCGCTCGAACGACTGCGACTACCGCTTCCGGCCGCACTCCGCCTTCGCGCACCTCACCGGCCTCGGCCTGGACCACGAACCTGATGCGGTTCTGATCCTGGAACCGGTCGCGGAGGGCACCGGCGACGACGGCGGAAACCACCACGCCACGCTGTACTTCCGCCCGTTGGCCGGCCGCGACACCGAGCAGTTCTACGCCGATTCCCGCTCCGGGGAGTTCTGGATCGGCGCACGCCCGACCCTGGCCGAGTTCAAGGCCAAGCTGGGACTCGACACGGCCGACATCGCCGAACTCGAACTCGCCATCACCAAGAATGTCGGTGCGCCGGAGATCGGCGGAATCTCCATCAGGCTGGTCCGCAAGGTTGACGAGAACATTGATGCGCTCGTCGACACTGCCCGCTACAACACGGCCAAGGACCCCGACAACCTCGACCTGAGCGTGCTCGACGCCCTGGATGAGAAACTCACAGAGGCCCTCTCGGAACTGCGCCTACTCAAGGACGAGTGGGAAATCGAACAGATGAAGATCGCCGTCGYCGCCACCGTGGCCGGCTTCACCGAGGTGGTCAAGGCGATCCCGCGGGCGCTGACCCACCACCGCGGCGAGCGCGTCGTGGAAGGGGCGTTCTTCGCCCGGGCCCGCGAGGAAGGCAACGAGCTCGGCTACGACACCATCGCCGCCTCCGGCAACAACGCCACCGTGCTGCACTGGACCCGGAACACCGGCAAGATCAACGCGGGCGAACTGCTGCTGCTGGACGCCGGAGTCGAGGCCGATTCCCTCTACACCGCGGACATCACCCGTACCCTGCCGGCCAACGGCAAGTTCTCCGAGGTCCAGCGCAAGGTCTACGAGGCAGTGCTCGACGCCGCCGACGCCGGCTTGGCCGCCGCCCAGCCGGGCACGAAGTTCCGGGACATCCACACGGCAGCCACCACGGTGCTGGCCGAGCGGCTCGCCGAATGGGGCCTCCTGCCCGTCTCCGTCGAGGAAGCCGTGAGCACCGAGGGCCAGCAGCACCGCCGGTGGATGCCGCACGGCACCAGCCATCACCTCGGCCTCGACGTCCACGACTGTGCCCAGGCGAAGCGTGAACTCTACCTCGACGGCGTGCTCACGCCCGGCATGGTGTTCACGATCGAACCCGGCCTGTACTTCAAGAGCGAGGACATCGGCATCCCCGAGGAATACCGCGGCATCGGCGTCCGGATCGAGGACGACATCCTCATGACGGCGGACGGCCCGGTCAACCTCAGCGCCGCACTGCCGCGCAAGGCCGACGACGTCGAGTCCTGGATGGCGGGCATCTACCTGGAAGTGGACGGCCAGACGGCGTAAATCGAAAAGGCTTGGACCCGAAAAGGGAGGGTCCCGGATGTCCGGGACCCTCCCTTTTTGCTGCCTGTTTTTGCCTGGCCTCCGTGTTGCCCGGTTTAGTGCTGCTGGCCGTCCTGGCCTGCCGCGGGCTTCTCGCTGTCCGTGACCCTGACCCCGTACTGCGGGCGGCCGTCCGGGAGATCCGGATAGCTCACCCCGGAAACCCGGCCGGCCGGGCGGGCCGCCGCCTCCTCAGCCGCGGCCGGTGCCGTCGGAGCGGGGCCCGCAGGGCCCTCCTGCTGGGGTGCACCGCCCTGGTACTGTCCGGCCGGGTCTGCGCCGGTCTCCGGCGTTCTCTGGCCGTACGGGTCGTTCCAGCCCGCGGGGCGCTGCGGCGCATGGGTCTGCTGTCCCGGCTGCTGTGGGCCGGGCTGCTGCGGTGCCTGATGACGGTAGTCCTGCTGAGCGAAACCGCCGGCCGCGGCACCGGACGCGTCATGCGCCGTCATAGGCAGCTGGTGGAGCAGGCGCCGCGCTTCGCCGGCGGCCTCGAAGGAGACCACGACGTCGTAATTGGTCGCGACCACCTGGCTGGTTGAGGTGAAGTCACGCTTGCCGCGCTGCATGGCGTACGTGACGATGCCAAACAGCATGAAGAACGCGGCACCCATCAGCACTGACGTCACAATCGAGAAATAACCGGGGGTTGTGGAGAAGAAGGACAGCATGACGCCGACGAACAGGCCGAACCACATGCCGCTGAGGGCGCCGGAGAGGGCGACGCGGGGGTAGGTAAGCCGGCCGGTCACCCGCTCGACCATCTTCAGGTCATTGCCCACGATCGACACCATCTGCACGGGGAACTGCTGGTCAGCCAGGTAGTCCACCGCCTTCTGGGCATCCAGGTAGGAGTTGTAGGAACCGACAACGTCGCCTCTCGGGACGGTGCGTGCCTCGTCCGAGCCGTTGGGGGCACCGGCCCTGGGAGCACCAAAAATGTTTGACATATGCCCATTCTCACCCATCGGGCTGGTGTGCGGCTGGAAATTCAGCTAAAAGAGAGCAGACTCGGTAGCCTGTAGGGGTGAGCACGAATCTTTCGCGAGTGTTTGTCGCGCGCCTCCTCGGACTGGACGTCTTCGACCCTTTGGGCGACCGTCTGGGTCGGCTGCGCGACGTCGTGGTGCTCTCCCGCGGAACCAGGGGCGCCCCGCACGTGGTGGGCATCGTCGTCGAGGTCCCCGGCAAGAAGCGCGTCTTCGTGCCGATGACCCGGATTACGTCCATAGACCAGACCCAGGTCATCTGCACCGGGCTGGTCAATCTTCGCCGTTTCGAACAGCGCGGCGCGGAAACCCTCGTGGTGGCCGAAATGTTCGACCGCCGGGTGACCCTTGCGGACGGCAGCGGCGACGCGACCATCGAAGACATCGCCATGGACCGGCACCGCTCCGGCGACTGGTTCGTCAGCAAGCTCTTCGTCCGCCGCGGCCACTCCCTCTCGCCCCTGAGCCGGCTGCGCCGCAATGAAACCCTCATCATCGACTGGGCCGATGCCCGGCAAGGCGCCAAGACCGAGCCACAGGCCGCCACCCAGTTCGTGGCCACGCACGAGGACCTCAAGCCCGCCGACTTCGCCGAGGCCCTGCAGGAAATGAGCGACAAGCGCCGCTTCGAGGTTGCGAGCGAACTCCAAGACGAACGGCTCGCGGACGTCCTGCAGGAGATGCGCGAAGGTGATCAGGTGGAGATCCTCTCCGCCCTGGACGTCAACCGCGCCGCCGACGTCCTCGAGGAGATGGATCCGGACGACGCCGCCGACCTCCTCGCCGAACTCCCCAGCGCCCAGGCTGAAGAACTCCTGCAGTTGATGGAACCCGAAGGCGCCGAAGACGTCCGCCGCCTGCTCGAATACGACGAGGACACCGCCGGCGGGCTCATGACGCCCGTGCCGGTAATCCTTCCCCCGGAAGCAACCGTCGCCGAGGCACTCGCGCACGTGCGCCGCGAGGAACTCTCCCCCGCCCTGGCGTCGTCGATCTTCGTCGCCCGGCCCCCGTTGGAGACGCCGACGGGACGATTCCTCGGCGTCGTCCATATCCAGCAGCTCCTGCGCTTTCCGCCGCCGGAGCCGCTGGGCAATCTGGTGGACAAGAGCCTGGAGCCGGTCTCCGACCAGGCCCACATCAGCGAGGTCGCCCGCGCGCTGGCAACGTACAACCTCAACTCGCTTCCAGTTGTCAACGATGACGGACGGCTTGTGGGGGCGGTGACTGTTGACGACGTGCTTGATCATCTGTTGCCGGACGACTGGCGCGCCCACGAGGACGATGCCCCGATAAGAAAGCTTGGAGGCCGCATTGGCTGATCCCACAGCACCACGGACCTCCAATGTCCGCCCTGGCGGCAGGACCACCGGCGGTCTCGACACGCCCCTGAGCGGCCGGCAGCGTATCCTGCCCAACTTCCGTCCCGACCCGGACGCCTTCGGCCATGCCACGGAAGGCTTCGCCCGTTTCATGGGAACCCCCGCGTTCCTGATGTACATGACGGTGTTCTGCTTGTTCTGGCTGGGCTGGAACACGTGGGCGCCGGAGGAATGGCAGTTCGATTCACGGGCGCTGGGCTTCACGCTGCTGACCCTCATGCTGTCCCTGCAGGCCTCCTACGCCGCGCCCCTGCTGCTGCTGGCCCAGAACCGCCAGGACGACCGCGACAAGGTCTCGCTGCAGCAGGACCGCCAGAGGGCCGAGCGCAATCTCTCCGACACTGAATACCTGACCCGGGAACTTGCGTCCCTGCGCATCGCGCTGCGCGAGGTCGCCACCCGCGATTACGTCCGCGCCGAGCTCCGCAGCCTGCTGGAGGACATGCTGGAGGCCCAGGAGGAACTGCGCACCCACGATCCTTCCGCCGGCGCCCACGAGACCCCGCGGGAAAAGGTCAAGGAGAAGATGAAGGAGCGGCGCGACAAGCAGCGCAGCCCCCGGACCCAGCAAATCCCCCGGGTAAAAGCCGGCGGCAAGCGCGATGACCCGGCCAAGGACCGTGTGCAGGACTCTTCACGGGACCCGACAGGGAACCCTTCGGGGAAACTGCCGAACCCGTCGGCGAACCACTCCGAGGCCGCGGCCGATCCCACCCGCCAGCCCGCACACCGCACCATCCCCGAAAGCTGAGCATCGCCCGCATGAGCACCCCGCTGGAACAGGCAGTGCACGGCGCACTTGCCACCGTGATCGACCCGGAGCTCCGCCGCCCCATCACCGAGCTCGGCATGGTGGAGTCCGTTGAGATCGGCGACGGCGGCCGCGTGCGGATCGCGGTGCTGCTGACCATCGCGGGCTGCCCGCTGCGCGGCACCATCACGGCGGACACCGAGGCTGCCTTGTCCGCCGTCCCGGGCGTCACCGGCGTGGACGTGGACCTTAAAGTGATGACACAGGTCCAGCGCGACGCCCTCAAGGAGCAGTTGCGGGGCGCCGGCGCCCAGCGCGGCATCCCGTTCAACGCGCCGGGCTCGCTGACCAAGGTGTACGCCGTCGCGAGCGGCAAGGGCGGCGTGGGCAAGTCCTCCGTCACGGTCAACCTGGCGTGCGCCCTGGCCGCCCAGGGGCTCCGTGTGGGGATCGTGGACGCGGATGTGTACGGTTTCTCCGTTCCGGCGCTGATGGGCATCACACAGGCCCCCACGCGGGTGGACGACATGATCCTGCCGCCCGTGGCCTACGGGGTCAAGGTCATCTCCATCGGCATGTTCGTCACCGGGAACCAGCCCGTGGCATGGCGGGGCCCGATGCTGCACCGGGCGCTCGAGCAGTTCCTCACCGACGTCTACTTCGGCGACCTCGACGCCCTCTTCCTGGACCTGCCCCCCGGCACAGGCGACATCGCGATCTCCGTCGCCCAGCTGCTGCCCAAGGCGCAGATCCTCGTCGTGACCACCCCGCAGGCGGCCGCCGCSGAYGTTGCCGAGCGGGCSGGKGCRATCGCCACCCAGACSGGCCAGACCGTGGCCGGCGTCGTGGAAAACATGTCCTACCTTGAAMTGCCCGACGGCGGCAGGATGGAACTGTTCGGCAGCGGCGGCGGCGCCGTGCTGGCCGAGCGCCTCTCGGCCACCGTGGGTGAGGACGTGCCGCTGTTGGGCCAGATTCCGCTCGAAGTCCTCCTGCGTGAGGGTGGGGATTCCGGAGTGCCGCTGGTGCTGGGCCGTCCGGAGACGCCTGCGGCCGTGGCTTTGGCGGGGATCGCCGGCAGGCTGGCGTCGGTTCCCCGCGGCCTCAAGGGCATGCCGCTGGGTCTGCAGCCCCGCTGACAGGGCCCCGTGCCGGCGGATGCCGACACGGAAGCCCGCTGACAAGGCCCGGCCGCATCCCTGCGAAGGCACTGCGGCAGGTCCGCCGCGGGAAGTCCTAGGTCGCCTCTGAGTCGAAGGGTGCCGGTTCGCCCTCGGGCAGCCGCTCAAGCACCCGCTCGGGGCGGTGCACGGCGACGGCAGTCGCGGCAGCGGCCGCGGAGACCGTTGCGGGTGCCCCGGCGCTCATCGGCTTGGTGTCATCGTCAAGGAGCGCTTCCTTGATGATGCGGCGGGGATCGTACTGCCGCGGATCGTACTTCTTCCAGTCGACCTCATCGATGTCGATGCCGACTTCTTCCTTGATCTGTTCCCGCGCACCGGACGCCATCCGGCGCACTTCCTTGACAATGTTGGCAAGTTTCTGGGTGTATTCGGGCAGCCTGCTGGGACCAATCACCAGAAGGCCGATGATCAGCAGAAGTAAGAACTCCGGTCCATTGATTCCAAGCACTTTAGGAAGGTTACCCTCTCGCTCGGGCTGGCGACGATTCCGCGAAGTCCGTATGCCGGCCATGTCCGGCCCGTCCCTGCCTCACGGTGCCAGGTGCTCCAGGATTCTGCTCAATCCACGCTCGATCCGTTCCGGAATTCCGTTGTGCGAGGCCGGCACGGGAGCGCCACTGCTGACCCGGCTCAGAGCGGCAACGCCGTCGTCCGCCTGCTCGGCCGGCAGGTCCGAAATGTACGTGTATGTCGCCGCCGAGGTCTGGTAGATGGCCCGGTAGGGCGGGGCGGGGTTTACCCAAAGAAAGCCATTCCCGGGTTCGGGGGCGGCCGACGGCGTGCCGGCCTTGGCCGGGATGAAGCCGTCTGCCACGGCGGTGTGTCCGGTCAGCACGTTGATGGGCGAAACTTCGGCCCGTGCCGGTGCGGGGGGCGCCGCGGGCGCCCGCGTCGAGGCATGCTGCTCAAGGACCGTGGCGAAGTGCCGGCCATCCGTGAGGCGAAGTTCCAGGACCTCGTCCCCGGAGATGACGCCGGCACGKGCCCAGATGAGGTGGAATCCGAGCTCGTGCAGCTCCGGACATGTCCATCCCTGCGAGCGGAACGCGGCAAGCTCACCGGTGTTCAGCGTCCCGGAAGGGGTGAAGTCGGGCTCGCCGCCGAGGCCGAACGCGACACGGGGCCCAGTTCCCTCAGCGCCGGGGACGCCGGATCCGCTGGCGTCGAACAGCTCCGTTGCACCGAGCGGCTCACCGCTGGCGGGCAGCCCGGGGGCATCCGGGTGGGCGAGGGTGGCAGTCTCTGCGCCCTCGGCGGGGACCGCGTCGTCGCCGCCCATGACGTACGYGGTGCCGGTCATGAGGGCCAAGGCGGCGACGGCTCCGCCGACGGCAAGCACCGGCAGGCGCGGGCCGCGGCGGCGGGCGCGGTG
>NZ_JBFTZL010000148.1:0-9232 GCF_056406825.1 Arthrobacter sp. P1_A5
CCGCAGGTGGCACCGCAGCCACCGCGCGGACCCGGCAGTTGGCCGTTGTTGAGCCGCACCAGCCCTGGGTGGTGAGGGTGCTGGCCGGTGCCTGGCTGGGCATCGCCCATGTGATCGGCGCCGGCATCCGGCGGGTCGGCCACGACGTCAGCGACCTCGCCCCCGAGGGCCGCCGCGACGGCGCCGCCCTGTTCAACCTGGCCCTGGGAGTCTTCGTTGCCACTTTCGCGTGGTGGGGGTTCCAGGGCTGGCTCCCTGACCTCGTGTTTGCGATCGTCAACGGCACGTTCGGCTGGATGGCCCTGCTGCTGCCGCTCATGCTGTTCGTGTGCGCCTTCCGCCTGTTCCGCCAGCCCGACGACGGCCGCGGCAACAACCGGGTCGGCATCGGTTTCCTCATCATGACGTTCGCCGGTTCCGGGCTGGCGCACATCATTGGCGGCCAGCCGACCGTCGCCGACGGTTTCGATGGCCTGCGCCGGGCCGGCGGCATGCTCGGCTACCTCGCCGCCGCCCCGCTGGCCGCCGTGCACACCGCCGTCCCCGTCGCGGTCTACGGCCTGCTGGCCTTCACCTCCCTGCTGATCGTCACCGCCACGCCCTTCGGCGCGATCCCTGGCCGCCTGCGCGACGCCTACGAGCACCTGATGGGCATCGACCTGCAGGACGGCGACGGCGGCGACCGCCACGACCGCAGCTACCTGTACGAGAACGACGCACCGGCTCCGCCCCGGAAGAAGCGCAAGCGCCTCTTCGGCAAGGACCACGACGACGAGTCCGGCCTGGAAGGCTACGTCGGCGACGAGGCCTTCGAACGCGCCCTCATCGCAGATGAGGAAGCGGCCGACGCACCTCCGGCCAAGGGCACGAGGGGCAAGGCGCGCTCTGGCGTGGAAGCCGACGCCGCGCCCGACGTCGCGCCCGGCGTCCGCCGTCCCACCCAGGCCGAGATCGCCGTCGAAAAGATCAAAGCCGCCCAGGGCCTCGGCACGGCAGGATCCGCCGGCGCTGCGGCGGAGTCCAGCGGCGACGCCACCGAGGCCATCCCGCTGGTCACTCCGGGGATGGTGGCCGCGGGATCGCTCAATGCCGCCGCTGCGGCCGCCAAGGTCCCCTCCAACCCGGTCGCGCCCGCACCGCTGCCCACCCCCATTCCGCAGCGCACCGAGCAGCTTTCCCTGGCCGGCGACGTCACCTACACCCTGCCGGCGTCGGACGTGCTGACACCCGGTTCCATCCCCAAGGAACGCACCGAGGCCAACGACGCGATTGTCGCCTCGCTCACCGAGACCCTCAACCAGTTCAACGTGGAGGCGCAGGTCACCGGCTTCAGCCGCGGCCCCACCGTGACCCGCTACGAAATCGAACTGTCCCCGGGCACCAAGGTGGAACGGGTCACCGCCCTGTCCAAGAACATCTCCTATGCCGTGGCCAGCTCGGATGTGCGCATCCTGAGCCCCATCCCGGGCAAGTCGGCCATCGGCATCGAAATCCCCAACACGGACCGCGAAACCGTGTCCCTGGGCGACGTGCTCCGCAGCCAGAACGCCCGTCGCACCGACCACCCCATGGTCATGGGGGTCGGCAAGGACGTGGAGGGCGGGTACGTCGTGGCCAACCTGGCCAAGATGCCGCACCTGCTCGTGGCCGGCGCCACCGGTGCCGGCAAGTCCTCGTTCGTGAACTCGATGATCACCTCGATCCTGATGCGGGCCACCCCGGACGAGGTCCGGATGGTCATGGTGGACCCCAAACGCGTGGAACTCACGGCCTACGAGGGGGTCCCGCACCTCATCACCCCGATCATCACCAACCCGAAGAAGGCGGCCGAGGCCCTGCAGTGGGTGGTCCGGGAAATGGATGCCCGCTATGACGACCTCGCCAATTACGGCTTCAAGCACATCGATGACTTCAACAAGGCTGTCCGGGCCGGCAAGGTCCACCCGCCGGTGGATTCCAAGCGCGTCATCAAGCCGTACCCGTACCTGCTGGTCATCGTGGACGAACTCGCCGACCTCATGATGGTTGCCCCGCGCGACGTTGAAGACTCGATTGTCCGCATCACGCAGCTGGCCCGTGCGGCCGGCATCCACCTGGTCCTGGCCACCCAGCGCCCGTCGGTCGACGTCGTGACCGGCCTGATCAAGGCCAACGTGCCCTCCCGCATGGCCTTCGCCACCTCCTCTGTCACCGACTCCCGGGTGGTCCTGGACCAGCCGGGCGCCGAGAAACTCATCGGCCAGGGCGATGCCTTGTTCCTGCCGATGGGGGCCTCCAAGGCCATGCGTGTCCAGGGTGCCTGGGTCACCGAGTCCGAGATCCACAAGGTCGTCGAGCACGTCAAGGGCCAGCTCAAGGCCGTTTATCGCGATGACGTCGCGCCCGAGGCGCAGAAGAAGCAGATCGATGACGACATCGGGGACGATCTCGAGGTCCTGCTCCAGGCAACCGAGCTCGTGGTCACCACCCAGTTCGGMTCTACSTCGATGCTSCAGCGCAAGCTCCGCGTCGGCTTCGCGAAGGCCGGCCGCCTCATGGACCTGCTCGAGTCCAGGGGTGTGGTGGGGCCCTCCGAAGGTTCCAAGGCGCGCGACGTGCTGGTCAAGCCCGATGACCTCGCCGCCGTGCTGGCCGCGATGAAGGGCCAGGACGGTCCGGTGTCCGCCGACTCGCAGACCGCGGCGCTGAGCGATAACGCCAACGCGAACATCGCCCAGGGCGGTTACGCCGAGGACCTCGTGGCGGCGGACCTGGAGAACCGCACCCAGGCGATCGACTACCATGACGGCGCCGACGGCGGTTCCGGCGACGAGGACGGCTCAGAGGACGCCTGGTCGCTCACCGGCCGGTAGCGCAGAAGGTAGCCTAGGAAGGTGAATAGCGCCGAAGCCAACGCCGGATCCGCCTCGCGGATCTGGAACCTGCCGAATGTCCTCACGATGCTGCGGATAGTGCTGGTGCCGTTCTTCGTCTGGTTCCTGCTCCTCGACGCGCCGGGGCTGCAGGCCCAGAACGGCGTCTGGCGCTGGGCGGCCGCCTTCGTTTTCGCGGTGGCCATCTACACGGACAAGCTCGACGGCGACATCGCCCGGTCCCGCGGCCTCGTCACCGATTTTGGCAAGATTGCTGACCCGATCGCCGACAAGCTCCTGATCGGTTCCGCGCTGGTCATGCTCTCGTTGCTCCAGGAACTGCCCTGGTGGGTCACCATCCTGATCCTGGTCCGGGAGTGGGGCATCACCGCGCTGCGCTTCTTCGTCATCCGCTACGGCGTTATCCCGGCCTCGCGCGGCGGAAAGCTCAAGACGGTGGTGCAGACGGCGGCCATCTTCCTCTACGTCCTTCCGCTGGCATCCCTCGCCCCGTGGCTGGGCGTCGTGGCGTTCATCGTGATGATGGCCGCCCTGGCCATCACCCTGTGGACCGGCGGCGAATACGTCATTGAGGCGCTCAAGCTGCGGTCCGCCGGCATCAAGGCAGAGAAACAACGTTCAAGGGAGAACAAGCCATGAACCAGCCGGACCCCGCTCTTCACCCCAACCTGCACCCCAATCTGCACCCCAATCTGCACCGCCTGGCGGAGCAGGCTGTCACCGTCGCCCTCGGCCGCGGCCTGACCGCCGCCACCGCCGAATCGCTCACCGCCGGCATGGTCACCGCCGTGCTGGCCGACACGCCCGGCGCCTCCGGGATGCTGCAGGGCGGCGTGGTGTCCTACGCCAACAGGGTCAAGTCCGACGTTCTTCGCGTCCCCGCTGAGCTGCTCGACGCCGTCGGCTCCGTGGACGGCCAGGTAGCCGCAGCCATGGCCGACGGGGCGCGCCGCATCTGCGGCGCCGATGTCGGCGTTTCCACCACCGGCGTGGCCGGTCCCGAACCGCACGACGGCAAAGCGGTGGGCACGGTCTTTGTCGGCATTGCCACGGCGGAAGGATCGACGTCGTACCCCTATTCCTTTGACGGCAGCCGCGCCGAGATCCGCGCACTTGCGTGCGGCGCCGCGCTGGAGCGTCTGCTGGAGGCCCTATCTTCCGAAGGCTACCGGGCGTAAAGTTGCCGGGAACAAAAGTTGATTCCGAATAGTTGTTACATTGTGTCGCTTCCAAATGAGGGAGGCGCCTAGGATGAAAACATCAGCAGAGTCCGCCCCCACCGGCGGACTCGACAGTACGAGGAGCAAGGCGATACAGATGGTAAAGCAGCCCGTATCCGTTAACGGCGTTGTCCGCTGGAAGGATGTGGGCCTCGCCGATCAGGCCAAGAGCGAACAGAAGGAGCGCAAGATGGTTGTACTACGTCACGAAATCGGTGATGTCCTGCGCGATGTCCGCCAGCGCCAGGGCCGTACGCTCCGCGAAGTCTCGCACAGTGCCCGCGTTTCCCTGGGCTACCTGAGCGAAGTGGAACGCGGCCAGAAGGAAGCCTCCTCGGAGTTGCTCTCCTCGATCTGCTCGGCCCTCGATGTTCCGCTTTCGAGCATGCTCCGCGAAGTCAGCGACCGCGTCGCGGTCGCCGAGGGCGTCGCGGTTCCGGACACCGTTCCCCAGGAGTTCGCGCAGCGCTATGGCCGCGACCTCGACCGGGAACTGAATTCCGATCTCACCGACGAGCTGGCCAAGGGCCTCCTTTCCGGAGCGCGCTAGCCCGCCCACTCACCTAAGACCTAAGACACAAAAGAGGACCTCCGGCCCAGGCCGGAGGTCCTTTGACGTGTTGTCCTTTGACGTGTTTCGGTGGCCAGGGTTCCCGGTGGGGGAGTCAGGCGTGCTCGTCCCGGGGGAAACCGTCGCGCTCGTAGGTGGCATTGAGCTTGGCCATGTACATGGCCAAAGCCTGCAGATCCTCGGCCGGCCATTCCGCCAGGCGTTCCCGGAACACCTCACGCCGTGCGTCCTGGACCTGGTGCATCCTTTCCTCGCCTTCGGACGTCAACCGGATGGCCTGCGCCCGGCCGTCCAGCGGGTCCGCCTCCTTCGACACGAGGCCGAGGCCCTCGAGGAAAGCAATCTGCCGGCTCACCGAAGGCTTGCCGACGCCGATGCAGGATGCGAGGTCGGTCAGCCTGATGGGACCCTGCTTGCGGATCACACTGAGCAGCCCGTAAGCGGCGGGTTCCATGTCCGGGTGGACCTGGCGCGAGAGCTGGTGGGAAATCGACCGGCCCCGGCGCCAGAGCAGACTCAGCTGGTTCTCGACGGCGTCCAAGGCGGCGTCCGCGCCGGCGGTATCGGGAGCGGGATCTCCCGCGGACTCAGTTGGGTTGCTCATGGCAACCATTCTAGAGTCCCCGGCCGTGAGAGACTTTACTCGTGCGAATCAGTGACTTTTGGCGGCTTATGGACGACGAGTTCGGCGCGGGATACTCCCGCGTCCTGAGCAATTCGCTGGTCCTGGCTGGGGTCGGAGGCCGCACCGCGGACCAGGCCCTCAGCGCCGGCATTCCGCCGCGCCAGGTGTGGCTTGCCCTGTGCGACGTCCAGGACGTTCCGCCGGAACGCCGCCTGGGCCGCGACGTCAAACCCCGTGACACCACCGGGCCCCGCTGACGCCTGCTGACGCCCGCGCCGTCGCGCTGACGCCGGCTGAGCACCGCTGACGCCTGCGTCGCCGCGCTGAGGCCGGCTGGGCTCCGCTGACGCCTGACACGCCGCCCGCTTGTTCGAATATCTGTTCGGATAGCGATATGCTTTTTTTCAGACCGTTTTCCACATAAGTGGTTCTCCCGATAACTTTGTCGGAGGGTGCCAGTAGCGTCAGTGATGACAGACAAAGGCCTCCACGGCCACTCCACAGCGAGAAAGTATTAGAGGTGTGAATCATGGCCGCAGCCCCGGATCGCCAGAAGGCGCTCGACGCAGCGCTTGCCCAGATTGACAAGCAGTTCGGCAAAGGCTCGGTCATGCGCCTCGGCGATGAAGTCCGTGCACCCATCGAAGTCATCCCGACCGGGTCCATCGCACTGGACGTCGCCCTGGGAATTGGCGGCCTGCCCCGCGGCCGCGTCGTGGAAATCTACGGTCCGGAATCATCCGGTAAGACCACGGTCGCGCTGCACGCGGTTGCCAATGCCCAGCGCCAGGGCGGCATTGCCGCCTTCATCGACGCCGAGCACGCCCTCGATCCGGAATATGCCGCCAAGCTGGGCGTCGACACCGACGCGCTCCTGGTCTCCCAGCCGGACACCGGCGAGCAGGCGCTGGAAATCATGGACATGCTTATCGGGTCCGGCTCCCTTGACGTCATAGTCATCGACTCCGTGGCCGCCCTCGTTCCCCGCGCGGAAATCGAAGGCGACATGGGCGACAGCCACGTGGGCCTGCAGGCCCGCCTGATGAGCCAGGCCCTACGTAAAATCACCGGCCGCCTGAGCCAGACGAAGACCACGGCCATCTTCATCAACCAGCTGCGTGAAAAGATCGGTGTCTTCTTCGGCTCCCCGGAAACCACCACCGGTGGTAAGGCGCTGAAGTTCTACGCCTCCATCCGCATCGACGTCCGCCGCATCCAGACCCTGAAAGAGGGCGCCGATTCCGTCGGCAACCGCACCAAGGCCAAAATCGTCAAGAACAAGATGGCSCCKCCCTTCAAGATCGCCGAGTTCGACATCATCTACGGCCAGGGCATTTCCCGTGAGGGCGGCATCATCGACATGGGTGTCGAGCACGGCCTGATCAAAAAGTCGGGCTCCTGGTTCACCTACGATGGCGACCAGCTGGGCCAGGGCATGGAGAACTCCCGCCGCTTCCTGCGCGACAACCCGGAGCTGGCGGCCGAACTCGAGCGCCTGATCAAGGAAAAGCTCGGCGTTGGCGTCAAAGCCCCGGCTGAGACCGAAGAATCTCCGAAGCTGAAGGCCGTTGACGGCTTCTAACAGTCGGCGGCGCAAAGGGGCAGGATTTCCGTCACGGAGTCCTGCCTCCGGCTTTGTCGGCCCGGATCAGCCGGCGGACCTCACCGATGGCGCGGATTCGCTGGCCGGGCAGGACCGGGACGCGGACCCCGCGGCCGTGGCGCGTGCCATCGTGCTGCGGCAGCTGACGAATTCGCCCAAGAGCCGGCTGCAGCTCTCGCGCAAGCTGGCCGAGCGCAACGTCCCCGAGGACGTCGCGGAGGCCGTGCTGGACCGCTTCGAGGAAGTGCGGCTGGTTGACGACGCCGAGTTCGCCGACATGTGGGTCCGCAGCAGGTCCCAGACGCGCAAGCTCGCCAAAGGGGCCTTGCGGCGCGAACTTGCGGACAAGGGCATCGACCCGGAGATCGCTGCCGGTGCATTGGATCAGCTCAGCGACGCCGACGAGGAAACGGCCGCCCGGGAGCTCGTGGAGCGCAAGCTGCGGGGATTCACCGGCGGCGAAGACCGTGCCGAACGCGACAAAGTTACGCGCCGCCTCGCGTCAATGCTGGCCCGCAAGGGATACCAGCCGTCGCTCGCCTTCCGGGTGGTGGGTGAGGTGCTCGATGCCGCCGCCGGCCAGGCAGGGGACGGGGATTAGGACCGCCGGGCCGGGGTCTGCGCTGGCCCAGCCGCTGCCCACTACCCTTACCCGTTACCCTTAACAGGTGAGTTTTACCATTCCCTCCCCAACGGCCGGCACGACTTCTCCGACAGCGCCACCGGCGGTGCCGCCATCAGGGCCCCAGACATTCGGTGCGGACCCTGTTTCCGCACCGGAAAGACCCGCCCCGGCCCAGCCCCGCACCTACCAGGTGCGCACCTTCGGTTGCCAGATGAACGTGCACGATTCCGAGCGGATGGCCGGCATGCTGGAAGCGGCAGGCTACGTCCCCTCCGCCGGCGAGCTGGCCGACGTCGTGGTCTTCAACACCTGCGCCGTCAGGGAAAACGCCGACAACAAGCTGTACGGCAACCTCGGCATCCTCGCCCCGGTCAAGGCAGCCAACCCGGGCATGCAGATCGCCGTCGGCGGCTGTCTCGCGCAAAAGGACCGGGAGACCATCCTCAAGAAAGCCCCGTGGGTGGATGCCGTGTTCGGCACGCACAATGTCGGTGCCCTGCCGGCGCTGCTGGACCGGGCCCGCCACAACAATGAGGCCCAGCTGGAGATCCTCGAATCGCTGGACGTCTTTCCCTCCACCCTCCCCACCAAGAGGGACTCCGTCTACTCGGGCTGGGTATCGATCTCGGTGGGCTGCAACAACACCTGCACCTTCTGCATCGTCCCGGCCCTGCGGGGCAAGGAAAAGGACCGCCGCCCCGGTGAGATCCTGGCCGAAATCCAGGCGCTCGTGGACGACGGTGCCATCGAGGTAACCCTGCTGGGCCAGAACGTGAACTCCTACGGCGTCGAATTCGGCGACCGGCAGGCGTTCTCCAAGCTCCTGCGTGCCTGCGGAGACATTCCGGGCCTGGAGCGGGTCCGGTTCACCAGCCCGCACCCGGCCGCCTTCACCGACGACGTCATCGACGCCATGGCCGAGACGCCCAACGTCATGCCGCAGCTGCACATGCCCCTGCAGTCCGGCTCGGAMAAGGTCCTCAAGGACATGAAGCGGTCCTACCGTTCGACCAAGTTCCTCGGCATCCTGGACAAGGTCCGCGAGAAAATTCCGCACGCCGCCATCTCCACGGACATCATCGTTGGGTTCCCCGGCGAGACCGAGGAGGACTTCCAGGCCACCCTCGACGTCGTGGAGAAGTCCCGGTTCGCCACCGCCTTCACCTTCCAGTACTCCAAGCGGCCCGGCACGCCCGCCGCCGACCTGCCGGACCAACTGCCCAAGGCCGTGGTCCAGGAACGCTTCGAACGCCTCACTGCCCTGCAGGACCGGATTGCCGCCGAGGAAAACGCCCGGCAGCTTGGCCGCCGCGTCGAGGTCATGGTGACGGCCCAGTCGGGCCGCAAGGCTGGGGAAACCCACCGCCTCTCCGGCCGCTCCCAGGACCAGCGGCTGGTGCACTTCTCCGTGCCCGCCGGAGCCGAAGTGCCCCGGCCCGGCGATCTGGTGACTGTCACCATCACGGAGGCGGCGGCGTTCCACCTCGTCTCCGACCCTGTCTCGGCCGAGGACTACAGCCTGCGACGGTCCCGTGCCGGCGACGCCTGGGACCGGTCGCAGGCGGATTCGTGCGGCGCCCCGGCCATCCCGGCGGGGAAGACCAGCGCGTCGGGCACCTCCGGCGTGTCGCTGGGCATGCCCAGCCTCCCGGTCCGCGGCCGTTAGCGCCGTGCCCGGCCAGCAGGGCGCTCCCGGCAACGCAGCAGTCCAGAAC
>NZ_JBFTZL010000149.1:0-9145 GCF_056406825.1 Arthrobacter sp. P1_A5
GATTAACCCGGTGGACTAACCAGCCGCAGCACCCTGAACAAAAGCATCGCGGGGTCGCTTACCGCCCTTCCGGCACGCCCGGACGGGCCGTAAGTGGCCCCGCGTTTGCTGTCTGTTGCTGTCTGGGCACTCGTACGGCCGCGGCGGCAACAATGACCAGTACCGCATTCACCTCCCGGGGGCTGGCCTTGACGGGATTTCCGGGTGGACTATGGGATGGCATGGACATGGATCGTCGCGGCCGTGGGTTTTCCTCGTTCGTTCCCGTGACGCTGACCGGAAGGCCTTCTCTGATGCAAGCGACAGAACCGACCGTGCCTCCTTCACCCTCAGCCCGCCAGCGCGCGGCGAGCCTCAAAGAACGCGTGTACATCATCTTCACGAGCCTGGCCGTGGTGTTGGCGCTTCGGAGTCACGCGGACGAGACCACGCCGCTGGCAGCGGCGGCGACGCTCAGCATCGTGGTGATCGGCTCCCTGCTGGGGATTTTCGTCGCCGACCTCCTGAGCCACCTGACTGTTCATTCGAAGCTCCCCACCGGCGACGAGCTGCACCACATGATCACGGTCAGCGCGGGCGGCCTCGGCGTCCTGGTCACCCCGCTGCTCCTCCTCACGGCAGCCGGCCTTGGTCTGTGGTCGACGGCCGTTGCCCTCGGGTGGGCAGTCGCTGTTCTGGTTGTCTCGCTCGGCATCGTCGGGTTCCTCGCGATCCGCCGCCTCGAGATCCCGCTCCGTCACAAGGCCGCCATCATGTTCGCCGAAGTCGTGTTAAGCCTGCTTGTAATCGGGCTGGAGCTGGTGGCCCACAATCTCTAAAGAAGCCTTAAGGCCTCCCCCCTCGACGCCAGGTTACTGGCCAGTCACTTGTCCAAACGGGAAAGATTTCGGAATACTGGATGCTGTGGCCCCTTTTCGGGCCCGCCCTTTAGCTGGGCTACCGCAGAGCCGGGCAGCCACAGAGCCGGCGTCAGGTTTCGTCCAGCCAGGGCGGGAATACTTGGATAGGGCGCAGAACTGGCGCCGCAATCGCATCCATGGATAGACGGACGGCGCGGTTTTGCCTTGATGCAGCTGGAATCGGAACCGGCCAGACAGAGGCACCGGAGGATATGTGGCGTTACTAGTCCGCGAAAGGCCCGCACAGACGGTCCAACATACTGCAAAGCGCCCGCGGCTGGACGGCCTGGACGTTCTTCGCGGTGCCGCCGTGGGCGCGGTCCTGCTCGGACATTCCTGGCCCGGCATATTCCAGGGCGCCGGCATCGTGGGTGTCATTGCCTTCTTCGTGTTGAGCGGTTACCTGATCACCAACGTGCTGGTCGGCGATATCGAACGGCACCGAAAAATTCGTTACGGACGCTTCTATGCGCACAGGGCCTTCCGGCTGGTGCCGGCACTGGTCTCTCTCCTGGGCGTATACGCGATCGTCGAATTGGCCACCGACGTCCTCGGTGACCGGTCCAAGGGAATCGTGGGCTACACGGTCCTAGCCGGACTTGGCTACCTCAAAGACCTCCCCCTGCCGTTCGACGTCAGCATGGCGATCGGACCGCTCTGGACGCTGGCGGTGGAAGAACAGTTCTACCTGATCTGGCCCGCACTGCTGGTGCTCGCGCTGCGGCGCAACCGCCAGGGACGGCTGATTGGCTGGTCCGCCGCCGTCGCGCTGTTCCTCATGTCGGCCAGTGTGCTGGCAATGGTGACCCTGGCCCCGCAACTTCACTCGCTGGTCTACGCGCTGCCGACCACGTGGGGCCTGGGCCTGATCATCGGTTCGGCCCTGCGGTTGTACAGGGTCCATGTGTTCAACTGGTTCACCGGCCGCTGGCTCAGGCGTGCGACCCTGCTCGGTTCCGTCACCGTCCTGGCCGCGCTGATCTACTTCCCGAAGGCCAACGAAACGCCGGCCTTCATGTTCATTGGCGGCCCGCTG
This sequence comes from Arthrobacter sp. P1_A5, assembly GCF_056406825.1. Taxonomy (NCBI): domain Bacteria; kingdom Bacillati; phylum Actinomycetota; class Actinomycetes; order Micrococcales; family Micrococcaceae; genus Arthrobacter; species Arthrobacter sp. P1_A5. The sequence continues at coordinate 1,936 of NZ_JBFTZL010000149.1, forward strand.
GCCATGGCCGCCGCGGCCGTCCTGGTCGCACTGGCCGCCTCCCGAACCGCAGTGATGCCGAAGTGGACGCGCCCGGTGCAGCTGCTGGGCACCGTCTCCTACGCCGCGTACCTCTGGAACTACGCCGTCATTCTCTGGCTCAACGGCGGCTCCACGGCCGATCTGCCGCCGCTCATCGCGGTGTCCGCCATCGTGGTGACCCTGCTCATTGCGGTCATCAGCTGGCACACTGTCGAACGGCTCGGGCGGATCGCTCGGACCCGCTTCGACCAGCACTATTCTGCGCGCTACCATCCGGACCGGCAGCAGGCCGTCAGCGCCGCTTCCCGGCACGGTTAGTCGGCACGGTTAGTCGCCAGAGTTCAGTTGGCACCCTTCAGCCGGCACCCTTCAGCGGGCACCCTTCAGTCGCTGCGCGGGTCGTTCTCCAGCGTGCAGGCGTCGGTGTTAGCCCCGCAGACGATCACCGCGACGCGTTCCCCTTCGGCGGGTGTGTAAGCCCCTGACGTGAGCGCCGCGAACGCAGCCGCAGCCCCGTATTCGGCGGGGATCCGGTAATCGCTCCACAATTGTGACCGTGCGGCGACGATGGCGGCGTCGTCCACCAGCACAGAGGCCGGCGGGACGCGTGAGGCGATGCTGAAGGCGATCCCACCCACGCGCCTGGCCCCGAGGGAATCCGCGGCGACGCCCGAAACCGCCACATCGACCGGGCGGCCGGCGTCGAGGGCCGCGTGCAGCGTGGGGATGGTGAAGGGCTCGACCGCGACGATGCGGGCCCGGCCCTCGGCAGCTGCCGCCACGCCCGCATAGAGTCCGCCGCCGCCGACGGCGACGACGATCGTGTCGATGCCGGGCTCGTCCTCAAGCATTTCCTCGGCCAGGGTGCCCGCGCCTGCCGCGATTTCCAGCTGGTCGTACGCATGGCAGAACAGGGCGCCGGTATCTTCCACGTAGTGCATTGCGGCCGCGAACGCCTCCGCGTACTCGGCGCCGACCTGCCGGACCGTGGCGTTGTACGCGAGGAGACGCTCGACCTTTACCCGCGGGGCGTTCTCCGGGACGAACACCGTCGCCGGCACACCGAGGGCCGCGGCGGCGTACGCGTTCGCCAAACCCGCGTTGCCGCCTGACGCCGCCACCACGCCGACGGCCGGGTCCAGCTCCCCGCGCTCCCGGGCGGCGAGCTGGCGGTTGAAGGCGCCGCGGGCCTTGAAGACGCCCGTGTGCTGCAGGAACTCACATTTGAACCAGAGCGGGGCGGCAGCGGTACCCCCGCGGAGCAACGGTGTGCGCCGCACGTGGCCACTGATGMGGTTCTGCGCCTGAAGTACGTCGCTGCGGTCGATCACGGGCTCCCCCTGGGGTTGTGTCGCTTGGCCGGTTCGTAAGGATACCCCGGGACCGAAAAGGACCGTCCCCCTGATACAGCTGACGCTCCCCCACCAGTGTTGAGGGAGCGTCAGGCAGATGAACGGGGGAATCAGCCGCCCATGACGGCCGAGCCGACGAACGGGTCGACGGCCAGGGCAATGAAGAGCAGGGTCAGGTAGCTGATGGAGCCGTGGAAGACCTTCATGGCTCCCTTGTTGGAAACGTCGCCGGCCTGGGCGCGGTTGTACAGGGCGTGCGACTCGTACAGGAACCAGGCACCGGCGCCGACGGCGGTCACCGTGTAGACCCAGCCGGCACCACCGGCCGGGATCATCAGCAGCGAACACGCCACCATGGCCCAGGCGTAGAGGACCACCTGCACCGACACCACCTTCGCACCGGCGATGGCGCCCAGCATCGGCACGTTGGCGTTGCGGTAGTCCTCGCCGTAGCGCATCGACAGCGGCCAATAGTGCGGCGGGGTCCAGAGGAAAATCACCATGAACAGCACGACGGCGGGCCACTCGACGGTGTTGGTGACGGCGGCCCAGGCGATCAGGACCGGGAAGCACCCGGCGGCGCCGCCCCAGACAATGTTCTGGGCCGTGCGCCGCTTCAGGATCATGGTGTAGATGACCACGTAGAAGACGATGGCGCCGAGCCCGAGCCACGCGGCGAGCGGGTTGGCCCCGAACCAGAGGATGGCGATCGCCGCCGCGCCCAGCACCCAGGAGAAGATGAGGGCTTCGCGGGGTGTGACCTCACCGGTGACCAGGGGCCGGTTCTCCGTGCGGTGCATGAGCTTGTCGATGTCGCGGTCGATGTAACAGTTGAAGGCGCCGGCGGAACCTGCCGCGAACGCGCCGCCCACCAGCGTCGCGAGGATCAGGCCGATCGACGGGAAGCCGCGTTCGGCATAGATCATGGTGGGCAGCGTGCTGACGAGCAGGAGCTCGATCACGCGGGGTTTCGTGAGCGCCAGGTAGGCCTTGGCTTTGCGGCCGAAGCCCATTCTTCCCGAGGCCGGGGAGGCGTTCAGCGGCGTATTAGTTGTGCTCACGGTGGCAGTCACTCTGTTCTGTCTGGCTGTGCAGTTCTGTCTGGCTGGGCAGCCCCGGGTGGATTTCGCAACGCACTGTGCTGCAGACCGGGCTCCGCGCTCGGCGCACACCCGTGTCCTTGCCCCAGTCGAAGGCCACCACCCATCATACCGTGGAGCTCCGGGCCGGACGGCCGCCGAACGCCGCGCCATGATTCCGGCGCGTTAACGCCGGCTCACCGGCGCCGCGGCGGACGGTGATTCATATAAGCGAAATCAGGTCCAATTGGTGAGATATACGCTGACCACAAAGTGGAATGGGACTAGGCTGTCATTAGATCAGCGCACACGGGCACGCATTTAGGCACTTGCCGGAACACGCGGCTCTGCATCTGCGTCTGAATGATAGATCAACGTTTCGATGGTGAACGGCTGGTACGAACCGCAGCGGGCACCGAACTGTGCCCGGGCGGGAAAAGAACGTACCGCCGGCCGTCAGCACAGAGAGGGGCCCGGTTTTCGTGCCACATTTGGAAGAGCAAGAACTGTCATGGACTGACTTGGACCAGCGCGCGGTGGACACCGTCCGGGTGCTGGCCGCGGATGCGGTGGAGAAGGTCGGAAACGGCCACCCGGGGACGGCGATGAGCCTGGCTCCKGCCGCTTATTTGTTGTTCCAGAAGCTGATGCGCCACGACCCGGCGAATCCGGACTGGCTGGGCCGCGACCGGTTCGTCCTGTCCCCCGGGCACACGTCCCTGACCCTGTACATCCAGCTGTTCCTCTCCGGCTACGGCCTGGAACTGAAGGACCTGGAGGCGCTGCGGACCTGGGGCTCGCTGACCCCGGGCCACCCGGAGTACAAGCACACCAAGGGCGTGGAGATCACCACCGGCCCGCTGGGCCAGGGCCTGGCGTCCGCGGTCGGCTTCGCCTATTCCCAGCGCCGGATGCGCGGCCTGTTCGACGCCGACGCTCCCGCCGGCACGAGCCCGTTCGACCACACCGTCTGGGTGATCGCCTCCGACGGCGACCTGCAGGAAGGCGTCACCTCCGAGGCGTCCTCACTCGCCGGTCACCAGGAACTGGGCAACCTCGTGGTGATCTACGACGAGAACCACATCTCGATCGAGGACGACACGGATGTGGCGTTCACCGAGGACGTCCTGGCCCGCTACGAGGCCTACGGCTGGCACACCCAGCGGGTCGACTGGACCCGGACCGGCGAATACGTCGAAGACGTACAGGAATTGCACGCCGCACTGCTCGCCGCGAAGGCCGAAACCGGCAAGCCCTCCATCATCTCCCTGCGGACCATCATCGGGTACCCGGCGCCGAAGAAGCAGAACACCGGCAAGATCCACGGCTCCGCCCTCGGCGCTGAGGAAGTCGCAGCCCTGAAGAAGGTCCTGGGCTTCGACCCGGAACGCGCCTTCCAGGTCGACGAGGACGTCCTGGCCCACGCCCGTGCCGTGCAGGACCGCGGCGCGGCCGCCCGCGCCGACTGGCAGGCCTCGTTCGAGGCGTGGCAGGCCGGCAACCCCGAGTCCGCTGCACTGCTGGAACGCGTCGAAGCGAAGAAGCTCCCGGGCGACTTCGAAGCCGCCCTGCCGGTCTTCGAAGCCGGCAAGGACGTCTCCACCCGGGCCGCCTCCGGGAAGGTCCTGAACGCGATCGGCCCGGTCATGCCCGAACTCTGGGGCGGCTCCGCCGACCTCGCGGAGTCGAACAACACCACGATCGAGGGCTCGCCCTCATTCATCCCGACATCCCGGTCCACCGCGGCGTGGAAGGGCAACCCCTACGGCCGGGTCCTGCACTTCGGCATCCGCGAGCACGCCGCGGCGTCGATCGTGAACGGCATCTCCCTGCACGGGCGCACCCGGGCTTTCTCCGGAACGTTCCTGATCTTCTCCGACTACCAGCGCCCCGCGATCCGGCTCGGCGCCCTCATGGGCGTCCCGTCGCTGTATGTCTGGACGCACGACTCGATCGGCCTGGGCGAGGACGGCCCCACGCACCAGCCCGTTGAGCAGCTCGCCTCCCTCCGCGCCATCCCGGGCCTGGACGTCGTCCGTCCGGGAGATGCAAACGAGGTCGCCGCGGCCTGGAAGGCCATGCTGGAAAACCACGAAAACCCCGCCGGCATCGTCCTGACCCGGCAGAACATCCCCACCTACGCCCGCGGCACCGGCGTCGCCGACGGCGACACCTTCGGCTCCACCGCCGGCGTCGAGAAGGGCGGCTACGTCCTTGCCGAGGCGTCGAAGGACGGCTCCACCGCCGAAGCCCAGGTCATCCTGATCGGCACCGGCTCCGAGGTCCAGCTCGCCGTCAACGCCCGCGAAGCGCTGCAGGCGGAGGGCATCCCCACCCGTGTGGTGTCCATGCCCTGCGTGGAATGGTTCAACAAGCAGGACGCCGCCTACCGCGACGCCGTGCTGCCCCCGGCCGTGAAGGCACGCGTCTCGGTCGAAGCCGGACTGGCCCTGGGCTGGAAGGAATTCGTCGGCGACGCCGGCCGTTCCATCTCCCTGGAGCACTTCGGCGCGTCCGCGGACTACAAGCGCCTCTTCCAGGAATTCGGCATCACGGCAGAAGCAGTCGCCGCCGCCGCGAAGGAATCCCTCGCCGGCCTCACCAACTGATCCACCACCACGGTTCCGGGGGACGCTGTGCCCCCGGAACCCATGATTTCCAGGAGTTATGAAATGACTACCCCCACCCAGCAGCTCTCCGACGCCGGCGTCTCGATCTGGCTCGACGACCTCTCCCGCGGCCGCCTGCAGACAGGCACCCTGCGCAAGCTGATCGAAGAGAAGAACGTCGTTGGTGTCACCACCAACCCGTCGATCTTCCACGCCGCCATCACCGCCGGCCACGACTACGACGCCGTGATCGCCGCCCAGGCCGCCGCCGGCGCCACCGTCGAAGAGACCGTCTTCGAAATCACGACCACCGACGTCGCCGACGCCTGCGACCTGTTCGCCCCGGTCGCCGCGGCCACCAAGGGCGTCGACGGCCGCGTCTCCATCGAGGTCGACCCCCGCCTGGCCTGGGACACCGCCGGCACCATCGCCGAAGCGAAGCACCTGTACAAGAAGGTCAACAAGGACAACGTCCTGATCAAGATCCCGGCCACCCTCGAAGGCCTCGAGGCGATCACCGCCACCCTGGCCGAGGGCATCAGCGTCAACGTGACCCTGATCTTCTCGCTGGAACGCTACCGCGCCGTGATCAACGCTTTCCAGTCCGGGCTCGAGCAGGCCAAGGACAACGGCCACGACCTGTCCACGATCCACTCGGTCGCGTCCTTCTTCGTCTCCCGCGTCGATGCCGAAATCGACAAGCGCCTCAACGCCATCGGCACCGAGGAAGCCAAGGCACTCAAGGGCAAGGCCGGCCTGGCCAACGCGCGTCTGGCCTACCAGGTCTACGAGGAGCTTTTCTCCACCGAACGCTGGGCACTGCTGGCCGAGGCCGGCGCCCTGCCGCAGCGCCCCCTGTGGGCCTCCACCGGCGTGAAGGACCCGGCCTACCCGGACACGCTCTACGTCACCGAACTCGTTGCCCCCGGCGTCGTCAACACCATGCCGGAGAAGACGCTCGACGCGACGTTCGACCACGGCACCGTCACGGGCGACACCGTCACCCGCGGCTACGACGACGCCAACGCCACGCTGAACTCCCTCGACGCGCTGGGGATTTCCTACAACGACGTCGTCGCCCTGCTCGAATCCGAAGGCCTGGACAAGTTCGTGGCCAGCTGGAAGGAACTGCTGGGCGACGTCGAAGGCGCCCTGGCCTCTGCACGGAAGGCTTCCTAACCCACCATGAGCACACTCAGCTACGACGCCACCGGCGCAGCCCGCCAGGCACATGAGCAGCACCTCCCGGCACTGCTGGAAGACCGCATTGCCACCCGGATCTTCGCGAAGGACCACACCCTGTGGGGTCCGGACGCAGAGCAGGAATCCGCTGTCCGGCTGGGCTGGGTCGAGGCGGCTTCCGTCTCCCAGCCGCTGGTCGGCGACATTCTCGAACTCCGCGACGCGCTGAAGGCCGAGGGCGTAACGCGGATCGTCCTCTGCGGCATGGGCGGCTCTTCGCTGGCGCCTGAAGTCATTGCGGGCACCGCTGGCGTCGAGCTGACTGTTCTGGACAGCACCGACCCCGAACAGGTCAGTGCCGCGGTGGCGGACCGGCTGGATGACACCGCGATCGTGGTTTCCTCCAAGTCCGGCTCCACTGTGGAAACCGATTCCCAGCGCCGGATCTTCGAGCAGGCGTTCACCGATGCCGGGATCGATGCGAAGAGCCGCATCATCATCGTCACCGACCCGGGGTCGCCGCTGGACAAGGCCTCCCGGGAGGCAGGCTACCGCGCCGTCTTCAATGCAGATCCGGACGTCGGCGGCCGATTCTCGGCACTGACCGCCTTCGGGCTGGTCCCGTGCGGGCTGGCCGGCGTCGACATCCAGGCTTTCCTGGATGAGGCCGAAGAAGCCGCCGAGATCCTCAATGAGGACTCGGAGGACAACATCGGCCTCGCCCTCGGCACCGCCCTGGGCGGCACCACCCCGCTGCGCAACAAGATCGTCATCGCGGAGGACGGATCCGGAATCGTGGGCTTCGCCGACTGGGCCGAGCAGCTCATCGCCGAATCCACGGGCAAGCTCGGCACCGGCGTGCTGCCGGTCGTCGCCGGTCCTGCCTCCCCGGAAGCCACCCTGGGCGCCCCCGACGTCCTGGTCATCCGGCTCGTCGCGGCGGACGCCGACGTGCAGCTCGGCGAGA
>NZ_JBFTZL010000150.1:0-9136 GCF_056406825.1 Arthrobacter sp. P1_A5
TCCGTGGTCCGCACGACTGGACATGTCCCTCGTTGCTGCGGGCCGGCCCGGGACATGCTCTTCCGTGGTCCGCACGGCTGGACATGTCCCTCGTTGCTGCGGGCCGGCCCGGGACATGCCCTTCGTTGGTCGCGGCCATTGGACATAGTGGCATTATGTCCAGTCCTCGCTGCCGAAGCTGTACATGTCACGCGGACCAGCACGTGGAGGAAGCCTGGATGAACGAGCAAGGCCGGGCAGGGCCTGGCTCCTGGGGCCGGGCCGGACCCGTGCTGAATGCGGGGGCCCGGCCTYGGCGATCAGGCGCTCTAGGCTGCTGCCACTGCTGCGCGGCTGCGCACGAACGCCTGGACGCAGGCTTCGACGTCGTCGGCGCTGTGCGCGGCGGAGAGCTGGACGCGGATCCGGGCGGCGCCCTTGGGCACCACCGGGTAGCTGAACGCCGTGACGAAGACGCCGTTGTGGAGCATGGCGTCGGCCACCTTGGCCGCCATCACGGCGTCGCCGAACATTACCGGGACAATGGCGTGCTCGCCGGGGAGCAGGTCGAAGCCTTCCTCGCTCATGCGGTTCCGGAAGAGTTCAGCGTTGGCGAAGAGCTTGCCGCGCAGTTCGCCGGAGTTTTCCACGAGGTCCAGGGCCTTGAGCGTGGCCGCGACGATCGCCGGGGCCAGCGAGTTGGAGAACAGGTAGGGGCGGGCCTTCTGGCGGAGCATCGCCACGACCTCGCCGCGGCCCGAGACGTAGCCGCCGGAGGCGCCGCCGAGGGCCTTGCCGAAGGTGCCGGTGTAGATGTCCACGCGGTCCGAGACGCCGGCGTGTTCCGGCGTGCCGGCACCGGTGGCGCCCATGAAGCCCACTGCGTGGGAATCGTCCACCATGACCAGGGCGTCGTACTTATCGGCGAGGTCGCAGATCGCTTCGAGCGGGGCCAGGAAGCCGTCCATCGAGAAGACGCCGTCCGTGACGATGATCTTGCGGCGGGCCGGGTTCTCCTGCGTGGTGGCCTCGATCAGCTTCGATTCGAGGTCCGCCATGTCCTGGTTGGCGTAGCGGAAGCGCTGGGCCTTGCAGAGCCGGATGCCGTCAATGATGGACGCGTGGTTCAGGGCGTCCGAGATGACTGCGTCTTCCGGGCCGAAGAGGGACTCGAATACGCCGCCGTTGGCGTCGAAGCAGCTGGAGAACAGGATGGTGTCCTCGGTGCCGAGGAACGCCGAGACGCGCTTTTCCAGTGCCAGGTGCAGGTCCTGGGTGCCGCAGATGAAGCGGACGCTGGCCATGCCGAAGCCGCGCTCGTCCATGGCGGTCTTCGCCGCGGCGATGATGTCCGGGTGGTCGGCGAGGCCCAGGTAGTTGTTGGCGCAGAAGTTCAGCACGTCGGCGCCGGACTCGCCGATCTGCCCGGCCTTGATGCGGTTGGCCTGCGGCGAGTCGATATGCCGCTCGGTCTTGAACAGACCGGCGCTGCGGATCTCATCGAGTTCGTGCTGCAGCTGGTCCTTGATGGCTGAATACATGGGTTGGCTCCTCGGCTGGTTGGATGCGGGGGCGGAATGCTGTGCGTGGAAGGCGGCGTCTGGCAGGAGCCCGGAAGCGCGCGATCGGGGAAAGGGACCTAGAAAACGGTCCAGTCGAGGACCACCTTGCCACCGACGCCGGCGCGGGCCACCTCGAAACCCTTTTCCCAGTCGGTGGCCGGCAGCGTGTCCGTGACCACGGCCGAGATGTTCGCGTGCAGGGCCGGGTTGGAGGAGAGCATGGCGCTCATCGCGTACCAGGTCTCGAACATTTCGCGACCGTAGATGCCCTTCATGGTCAGCATGTGCGTGACCACCTTGCCCCAGTTGATGTCGATGGACTGGCTGGGCAGTCCCAGCATCGCGATCCGGCCGCCGTGGTTCATGTTGTCGATCATCTCAGGCAGCGCGGTGGGGTGTCCCGACATTTCCATGCCGATGTCGAAGCCTTCGCGCATGCCGAGTTCGCGCTGGGCGTCCTTGACCCGCATCTTCGAGACATCGATCGCGAGGTCGACGCCGAGCCTGCGGGCCAGTTCCAGCCGGGGCGCGGAGACGTCGGTGATCGCGATTTTGCGGGCGCCCGCGTGCCGGGCGACGGCGATCGCCATCAGGCCGATGGGTCCGGCGCCGGTGATCAGCACGTCCTCGCCGACCAGCGGGAAGCTCAGGGCGGTGTGGACGGCGTTGCCGAAGGGGTCGAAGATGGCACCGAGTTCCGGGGTGACGGAGGGGTCCTGGTGGACCCAGACGTTGGTCTCGGGGATCACGACGTACTCGGCGAAGGCGCCGTCGCGCTGGACGCCGACGCTGACGGTGTTGATGCACATCTGCTTGCGGCCGGCGCGGCAGTTACGGCAGATCCCGCAGACGATGTGGCCCTCGCCGGAGACCCGGTCCCCGACCTTGACGTCCAGGACGTCCTCGCCGGTCTCGACGACTTCGCCGTAGAACTCGTGGCCGGCGATCAGGGGGGCGTTGATGATGCCCTGCGCCCAGGCGTCCCAGGCCTGGATGTGCAGGTCAGTGCCGCAGATGCCCGTGGTCATGACCCGAATCTTGACGTCGCCGGGCCCGGTCTGGGGCTCGGGGCGGTCCACGAGCTCGAATCCTGCGTGGGCGCCGGCCTTGTAGAGAGCCTTCATGGGCCTTCCTAACTGTGCTTTTGGGGTCCTGCTCCGCGCGTTCTGTTCCGCGTGTTCTGTTTCCGCATGCGGGGCGGGCGTGTGGGACAACTCACCCCATTAGACCCACCAGAAAGCATTAGCACAACCGAATTTTTCTCAATCGACGAATTAGCAATCACTGTTGCATAGAATGGCTGGCATGGAAATCCACCAGCTGGAGATGTTGCGCGAACTCGGAGCTCTGGGCAGCGTCAAGGCCGTCGCCGAAACCCTTCTGGTAACGCCGTCGGCGGTGTCCCAGCAACTGGCCGCGCTGCAGAAGACTGTGGAGGTGCCGCTGACCCGCAAGGAGGGCCGGAACCTGGTGCTCACGGAGGCCGGCCAGGTGCTGGCGGACGCCGGGGCCGCGGTGGTCAGCGCGATGGCGGATGCGAAGATGGCGATCGGTGCCTACCACGGCTCACCGGTGGCGCCGGTGACGCTCAGCGGTTTCCACAGCGCCGGGCAGGCATTGTTCGCACCGCTGGCCCGGCTGCTGGACGGCCCGGGCCAGCCGCGGATCCTGCTCTCCGACGAGGACGTCGCCCAGCAGGATTTTCCCGCCCTGACGGCGCGGTACGACCTGGTCCTGGCGCACCGGATGGACCACAGCCCGCGCTGGCCCGAGGAACGCGTCGCGGTGATCCCGCTCGCGCACGAGCCGCTGGACGTGGCACTGCCCGCCGGGCACCGGCTGGCCGGCCAGCGCGYGGTGACGGCGGACGACGTCGTGGGCGAACCGTGGGTGACGAGCCGCGCCGGCTACTCCCCCGCCGACGTGCTCTCCGCCCTCGCGGCGGTCTCCAGCCGTGAGCTGAACATCGTGCACCGCATCAACGACTACTCAACTGTGGCGGCGCTCGTGGCGGCCGGCGGCGTGATCGGCCTGCTGCCGCGGCACACCGCGCGGCCTGTGCTGAACCCGGACATTGTGCTGCGGCCGCTGGAGGGCATCAGCACCCGGCGCCGGATCGACGTCCTGGCCCGGCCGGAGAACCTTAAACGCACATCGGTCATGATGGTCTGCGAAGCATTGCAGACCATCATGACCGATTTAGTGGGCGGCTAGGGGCTAGCCCTCGACGCCGAGGCGCTCGAGGATCAGCTCCTTGACGCGGCCGGCGTCGGCCTGCCCGCGGGTGGCCTTCATGACAGCGCCGACGATGGCGCCGATCGCCTGGATCTTGCCGCCGCGGATCTTGTCCGCGACGCCGGGCTGCGCGGCGAGGGCCGCGTCGATCGCTTCCAGGAGCGGGCCGTCGTCGGAGACCACGGCGAGGCCGCGCTTCTCGACGATTTCCGCCGGAGTGCCTTCGCCGGCCAGCACGCCGTCCAGGACCTCGGAGGCCATCTTGTTGTTGATCTTGCCGTCCTCCACCATCTTGTTCAGTTCCACGATGGTGGCCGGGTTGACGCCGAGCTGGCCGGGATCGACGTCGGCGTTCTTGGCGCGGCCGACGATCTCGCCCATCCACCATTTGCGGGCCACGGTGGCGGTGGCGCCGGCGGCGATGGTTTCCTCGATCTCGTCCATGACGCCGGCGTTGACGACGTCGCGGAACTCCAGGTCCGAGTAGCCCCAGTCCGCCTGCAGGCGCTTGCGGCGCGCGGCCGGCGGCTCGGGCAGGGTGGCCCGGAGCTCCTCGACCCATTCGCGGGACGCGGTGATCGGGACCAGGTCAGGTTCCGGGAAGTAGCGGTAGTCGTCGGCGTCGGACTTGGCCCGGCCCGACGTCGTGGTCCGGGTGTCCTCGTGCCAGTGGCGGGTTTCCTGGATGACCGGCTCGCCGGAGTCCAGCACGGCGGCGTGCCGCTGGATCTCGTAGCGGACGGCGTGTTCGACGGCGCGCAGCGAGTTGACGTTCTTGGTCTCCGAGCGGATGCCGAAACGTTCGCGGCCGTGCGGGCGCAGCGAGACGTTGGCGTCGCAGCGGACGTTGCCGCGCTCCATCTTCGCGTCCGAGACCCCGAGGTTCTTGACGATCTCGCGGACGGCGGCCACGTAGGCCTTGGCGAGTTCGGGGGCGCGGCTGCCGGCGCCCTCGATCGGCTTGGTGACGATCTCGACCAGCGGCACGCCGGAACGGTTGTAGTCCACCAGGGAGTAGTCCGCGCCCTGGATGCGTCCGGTGGCGCCGCCCATATGGGTCAGCTTGCCGGCGTCCTCCTCCATGTGCGCGCGTTCAATCTCAACCCGGAACACGGTGCCGTCGGAGAGCTCGATGTCCAGGTAGCCGTCGTACGCGATGGGCTCGTCGTACTGGGAGGTCTGGAAGTTCTTCGGGGTGTCCGGGTAGAAGTAGTTCTTCCGGGCGAAGCGGCACTTCTCGGCGATCTTGCAGTTCAGCGCCAGGCCGATCTTGATCGAGGACTCGATCGCGGTCTTGTTCACCACCGGCAGYACGCCGGGCATGCCGAGGTCCACCTCGTTGACGTTGGTGTTCGGCTCGTCGCCGAAGACGTTCGGCGCGGAGGAGAACATCTTGGTCTTGGTGTTGAGCTCCACGTGGACCTCGAACCCCAGGACGGGATCGTACTTGTCCATCGCCTCTTCAAAGCTGAGGGTTGCGTCAGTCATTAGTGTGAGCCTCCGTGGCTTGAAACGGCAGAATCAGTGAGCGAGGGGGCCTTGTCCAGCAGCGGGCCGCCCCACTGCGCCTCGAGCAGGGATTCCAGGACCGCGCCGACGCGGTACAGGCGGGCGTCCTGGCGGGCCGGGGCCAGGAGCTGGATGCCCACGGGCAGCCCGTCCTCGTCGGCCAGGCCGCCGGGCAGGGAGAGGCCGGGGACGCCGGCCATGTTCGCCGGGATGGTGGCGACGTCGTTGAGGTACATCGCCAGCGGGTCGTTGAGCTTCTCGCCGAGCTTGAACGCCGTGGTCGGCGCCGTCGGGGAAATCAGCACGTCGGCCTTTTCGAAGGCGGCGTCGAAGTCGCGCTGGATCAGGGTGCGCACCTTCTGGGCCGAGCCGTAGTAGGCGTCGTAGTAGCCGGCGCTCAGGGCGTAGGTGCCCAGGATGATGCGGCGCTTGACCTCGTCGCCGAAGCCGGCGGCGCGGGTGGCCCCCATGACCCGCTCGATGGTCAGCGGTCCCTGTTCGGGCAGGACCCGCAGGCCGTAGCGGACGCCGTCGAACTTGGCCAGGTTGGAGGAAGCCTCGGACGGCATGATCAGGTAGTAGGCGCCCAGGGCGTACTTGAAGTTGGGGCAGGAGACCTCGACGATCTCGGCGCCCGCGCCTTTGAGCAGTTCGAGGGATTCGTTGAAGCGGTTCTCGACGCCGGCCTGGTAGCCCTCGCCGTGCAGCTCCTTGATGATGCCGATCTTCATGCCCTCGACGTTGCCGGTCCGGGCCGCGGCCACGAGGTCCTCGAGCGGGTCCGGCAGCGAGGTGGAGTCGCGCGGATCATGCCCGCCGATCACCTGGTGCAGCAGGGCCGAGTCGAGCACGGTGCGGGACACCGGCCCGATCTGGTCCAGCGAGGAGGCCATGGCGATGGCACCGTAGCGGGAAACGCCGCCGTAGGTGGGCTTGACGCCGACCGTGCCGGTGACGGCGCCGGGCTGGCGGATGGATCCGCCGGTGTCCGTGCCGAGGGCCAGCGGGGCTTCGAAGGCCGCGACGGCGGCAGCGGAGCCGCCGCCGGAACCGCCCGGGATGCGGTCCAGGTCCCATGGGTTGTGCGTGGGCCCGTAGGCCGAGTGCTCGGTGGAGGAGCCCATCGCGAATTCGTCGAGGTTCGTCTTGCCCAGGATCGGCATCTTGGCGGCGCGCAGGCGCTCGACGACGGTGGCGTCGTAGGGGCTGTGCCAGCCTTCGAGGATCTTCGAGCCGGCCGTGGTGGGCTGGCCGATCGTGACGATGAGGTCCTTGACGGCGATCGGGACGCCCGCGAGGACGTGGAGCTCTTCGGCGGCGGCACCGCCGGCGGCGCGGATCGCATCCACTTCGGCGGCGACGGCGAGCGCCTCGTCGGCGTTGACGTGGAGGAAGGCGTGGACCTTGCCGTCGACGGCGGCGATGCGGTCCAGGTAGGCCTGGGTGACCTCGACGGCGGTGATCTCGCGGGCGGCCAGCTTCTCGGCGAGCGCGGCGGCGGAGAGGCGGATCAGTTCGTTGTTCTCAGTCATGGTCTTAGTCCTCATCCAGGATTGCCGGGACCTTGAAACGGCCTTCGTACGCGTCGGGGGCACCGGAGAGGGACTGCTCGGCCGTAAACGTGTGGCCCACGACGTCCTCGCGGAACACATTGGTCAGCGGAATCGGGTGGGACGTGGCCGGGACGTCATCACCGGCGGCTTCACTGACGGACTTCACTGAATCCACGATGACGGCGAGTTCGCCGGCCATCCTGTCCAGCTCTTCAGCACTCATCTCGATGTGCGCGAGTTGCGCGAGATGCGCGACGTCGTCGCGGTTGATCGCAGCCATGGATCTCCCCTGCAAGGTATGGATAATTTTCCGTCCCAGTCTACGTGTCTGAACTCCCTGCCGCCGTCCGGCGCCAGGCCGGACGAGCCTCCCTCACCAAACGGGACTGTCGGGTCCGGAAAATCTCCGAACCCGACAGCCTCGCTATCAATATTTGTGGTGCTCCTTGGTTTGTTAGCCGATGCCGATGGCTCCGGTGAGCACTCCTACTCCGAGCATCACCAGGGAGATCACGGCCGTGCGCCACAGGACCTTCTTGTGGTGGTCGCCCAGGTCCACCTTCGCGAGGGAGACCAGGAGCAGGATGGCGGGGACCAGGGGGCTCTGCAGGTGGAAGGGCTGGCCGGTGATGGAAGCGCGGGCCATGTCGGCGGCGCTGACGCCGTAGTGGGCCGCCGTTTCGCTCAGGACCGGCAGGACGCCGAAGTAGAAGGCGTCGTTGCTCATGAAGAACGTCATCGGGATGCTCAGGACACCGGTGATCACGGCCATCAGCGGACCCATGTCCGACGGGATGATCTGGACCAGCCATTCCGACATGGCCTTGACCATGCCCGTGCCGTTGAGGACGCCGGTCAGGACCGAGGCGGCCATGACCATGCTGACGACCGCGACAATCGAGGGAGCGTGCGCGATCAGCTGGGCGCTCTGGTCCTTGACCTTGGGGAAGTTGACCAGCAGGGCGATGGCGGCGCCGACCATGAAGACGAACGGGAGCGGAATGACGTTGGCGACGAGCGTCGCCATGACCGCGACCGTGAGGCCGAGGTTGAACCAGAACAGCTTGGGACGGAGGGTCTTGCGGTTGGGGTCCAGGGCGGTGTCGGCCATGGCGGAGTCGCGGTCGTCAACGAAGGAATCGGCGCGCTCCAGCACTGCAACGGACGATCCTTCCGGGGAGAGCCCGGCGGGCGAGGCTCCGGGGCCCTTGCGGCCGCGGCGGATTCCGGTACCGCCGGCCGCGGTGCCGCCGGCTGCGCCGTCTGCATCGCCGTCGAAGGCTGCAGCTGTGTCCGGGACGCCCCAGATCTCGGGGGCGACGGCGCGGAGACGGTTGCGTTCCTGCAGGCCGAGCAGCCAGGAGAAGACCAGCACGACGATGAGCCCTGCGATGAGGGACGGGACCATGGGCACGAAGACATCGTTGACGTCGAGCTTCAGCGCGGAGGCGGCGCGGGCGGTGGGGCCGCCCCAGGGCAGGATGTTCATGGTGCCGTTGGCCAGGCCGGCCACGCAGGTCAGGACCACGGGGCTCATCTTCAGCCGCAGGTAGACCGGCAGCATCGCCGCTGTGGTGAGGATGAAGGTGGTGGAGCCGTCGCCGTCGAGGGAGACCGCTGCCGCGAGGATGGCCGTGCCCAGGACCACCTTGGCGGGGTCGTTGCCGAGCTTTCGCAGGATGAACCGGACCAGGGGGTCAAAGAGCCCGACGTCGATCATCAGCCCGAAGTAGATGATCGCGAACATCAGCAGCGCGGCGGTGGAGGTCATGGATTTCATGGAGTCCATGACCATCGGGCCGATGCCGAGGCCCGCGCCGGCGAAAAGCCCGAAGACTGTGGGAACAATGATGAGCGCCAGCACCGGCGTCAACTTCTTCGTCATGATCAGCACCATGAATACCGCGATCATGGCGAATCCTAGTAATACCAGCACGGCCGGCTCCTTCTTCGTTGAATGACACCACTCCGGTGTGATGCGCACTACAGACGTTAGAGTGGCGCCCGTCACGACTGGGCCTTTGGCTCAATTGATTGGCATACTGCTTATTGGATGCATTTTGCGCATTTTGCTCACGTCCGTACCAACCCCAGGCAGGAGCCCGATGAAGCGCCGCACAGCACTGCCGGCCCTGCGCTTTTCGACCCAGACACTGCTGCTGCAGCTCGGCGTCGTGGCGCTGGTGGTGCTGCTGAGCAGCGCCGTCCACGCCTGGCTGAGCTATGACCGGCTGGGCCGCGAGGCGGAGAACCAGGCGCTGACCCTGGCCCGGACGGTGGCCTCGGACCCCTCCGTGC
>NZ_JBFTZL010000151.1:0-9034 GCF_056406825.1 Arthrobacter sp. P1_A5
GTCGCGGACCGGCGGATCGAGTACACCCCGGACCGGGACGGCATGGCCTGGCTCTCCGCCCACCTCCCGGCCGACACCGCCGCCGGGATCTGGGACCGGACCACCGCCGCCGCCCGCGCCCTCCAGGGCCCGCACGAGGCCCGGACCCTCGCCCAGCTCCGCGCCGACATCACCGCCACCTGGCTCCTCAGCAACGGCACGCCCGGCGGCGGAACAAACGGCGGAACGGCCGACCGCGGCACCACCGGCGGACAGTCAGACGGCGGCACGGGGGCGGGTGCAGGTGGGCTTGTTCCGGTCCCGCGTGCGCAGGTCCTGGTCACCGTCCCGGTCCTGTCCCTGCTCGGCGCCACCGACGAACCGGCCGTCCTGGACGGGTACGGTCCGATCCCGCCGTCGATGGCCCGCCGCCTGATCGCCGACGGCGCCGGTTCCTTCTCCCGGGTCCTGACCGAYCCGCGSGACGGKGCCCCGCTGGAAATCGGCCGGACCAACTACCGGCTGACGACGGCCCAGCGCCACTGGCTCCGGCTCCGCGACGGCCGGTGCCCGTTCCCCGGCTGCGGCAACCACTCCCTGGACAACGAGGCAGACCACCTCCTGGCCTGGGCCGACGGCGGCACCACCGGCATCTCGAACCTCGGCCAGCCCTGCCCGAAACACCACCGGCTTAAACACGCCTCCGCCTGGACACCGGACCGGGCCAGCAGGGACCACCCGCCGGGCTGGACCTCCCCGTCCGGACGCTACTATCCCAGCGAACACCAGGACTGGGAACCACCCCACTGGCCCGAGGACTGGCTGCCCCACATCCAGGCCACGGACACACGCCCGGAACCCGACCCCGACACAGGCCCCGATCAAGGCCAGCCCGCGGATCCGGACGCAGGCCTGCCCCCGGACCCGTTCCCGGACTGGCACCAATTCACCGCCGGGCACCCATTCACGGCCGGACACCAATTTCCCGACGCAGTGCCGGAATACCGCCTGCTTCAACCCACATGAAAAGCCAACCGTCAATGTCCGGGCCATCAGCCTGCCGTCTGTAGGCCCTGTCCGCCACACCCGCGCAGGACTACGATTTTGCCTGTTGACCAATTGCCGTGACCAGCACAGGCGGGGGCAAATGCAGAGTGAGGAAAACGCTGTGACGGTAACGACGATGGTGAGTGGACCGCACTGGCGGCGTGTAGTGGCAGCCCTCGCTAACACGGACGCTCGGACCGCCTACGCGCAAATAGTGCTCGGCGCCGAGCTCCCCGACGTGCTTGCTGACCTGAATGACCACCGGCGAAACCGGGCTATCGCTGCCCTCCTTGAGTCAGGACTCGTGGAACGCAATGCCGCCAGTGACCTTGAGGCACCCGAGGCGATCTTCCGCGACCTCCTCAGGCAGCAACCCCGGCGGCAGCCGCAGACCGGATTGGCCCGCTTCATGCGCTTGGGGAGGATCGAGAGGTATCCAGCCAACATGACGGAACGGCGGGAGCTCCTGGCGTGGATCGTCAGCGAAACTATAGAGCCGGGCGAACACCTAACGGAAAAGCAGGTTAATGAACGACTGCTCAGTTATAGCGATGACGTCGTAATGCTGCGCCGCTACATGATCGACTTCGGACTCTTGGAACGGACGGCCTCGGGTTCCTCATACTCCCGGCAGGCATAACGCGGGCTCCAGGCCGGCATTAGGTGGGCTTTGAACTCGACGCTCTTTTAGCGCCCAAACCTGCCCGAGAGCCAACATTGGCACCCACGGGATGCAGCGGTTTCTTGTTCCACCGCGAGGCGAGCAGGATTCTCAGCGGTCAGCCCGCGCCCTGCCCCTCGCGGGCCACTTCTTCCAGAATCCTGGCTGTCGGCGCTGCCGTCATTAGCTGCCCGATCACCTCAGGTTTGTCCCACACCTGGCTGCGCAACTTTTCCAGAAAGCCGGTCGCGGCGTCCCTGGTGTCGAAATCAAGGAGCACGGCCACACTGTTCTGGTCCTCTGTGTCCCGGAACAAGCGGACTGCCCGGGCGCCGGAGGCGGCTCGGCCTGCGGGATCGGTGTCGAAGACCTTCTTAAAGGCCTCGTAGTCCCGGACCGGATAGCTAATCTGCAGGGTGAACATCGTCGTTCCTTTCCCTCGGGCTATGTCAGGACCACGATAGGCCGTCCAGCGTCATCCCGGTAGGGCCGGAGAGCGGGTTTGATCCGGTGCTTACGACCCGGTCGGTGACATTAGGCATCACAGTCGCTACGTTGAAGACCGGACACTAGTGCCCTGGGTTCGGGCGCCGAAAGAAGGACTGAGTGGACAGTGATGCTGGTACGTGGTTTCTGAGCCGCGCTGAGCGGGGAAATTTGGCCACAGACGTACACGCGGGCGGTGCCGGATCGCCGCCGTGGTCGGAGGGCAATCTCGTGCGGCCCCTGGTTCATGGTGCGACCTACTTCGCCCGGCTGCATGAGGAGTTGACGGCGCTCCAGGCGGGAGACCGCGTGTGGTTCACCGACTGGCGTGGCGACGCCGACGAGCGGCTGCTGGCGGACGGACCGTCGATCGGCGAGGTGCTCGCGGGCTTGGCCGGTGAGGGAGTGGAAGTGCGGGGGCTTGTCTGGAGATCCCATGGAGAGCGCGTATCGGCCCCGATCAGCGGCCGTTCCAATGAGCTCCTAAGCCGTCAGGTCAACGACGCCGGCGGAGAGGTGCTGCTGGATCAGCGTGTACGCGTGTTCGGCTCCCATCATCAGAAGCTCTTCGTCATTCGCCGTCGTCACAATCCGTCGCTGGATGTCGCGTTCGTTGGCGGGATCGACCTTTCCCACAGCCGTCGGGACGACGCCGACCACGCGGGAGACCCGCAAGCGGTGAGCATGGATTCCCGGTACGGTAAACGACCGCCATGGCACGATGCCGCCCTCGAACTGCGCGGCCCCGTGGTGGCAGATGTGCTGGCAGTGTTCGCTGAACGGTGGAATGACCCCCATCCCTTGGACCGACACACCCCCTACCGGATGCTGCTGCAACGACTGGCCCGTATGCCCAGGCACCCCGAACCGCTCCCGGCCACTGCTCCGCCGCCACCACCGGCGGGTCCTCATTCCGTGCAGCTGCTGCGCACTTACGGCGTTAGACGTCCCCCGTTTCCGTTCGCGCCTGTTGGGGAGCGCAGCATTGCCCGCGCCTACACGAAAGCTTTCGCCCACGCCCGCTCGCTGATCTACGTCGAGGACCAGTACCTGTGGTCGAAAGAGGTCGCAGCCGGAATCGCGGAGGCCCTCGACCGGAATCCCGACCTGAAGGTGATCGCCGTCGTACCCCGTTACCCCGACGCTGACGGGCCTCTCGCAGGGCCGGCGGCCCGGATCGGGCAACTGCATGCCATCAGCATGCTGCGTAGGGTTGCGCCCAACAGGGTCGGCGTGTTCGACCTGGAGAACCGCGCGGGAACTCCGATCTATGTCCACGCCAAGATCTGCATCATCGACGACACCTGGTTCACCTGCGGCTCAGACAACTTCAACCGCCGGTCCTGGACCAACGACAGCGAGCTCACCTGCGCCGTACTCGACACGACTGTCGACAACCGGGAGGCGTCCGGCACAGACAACAGCCGCGACACTTTCCGGCCTTTGGCCCACGAGCTCCGGCTCCAACTCTGGGCCGAACACCTGGGCCTGGAGCAGAACGATCCCCAGCTCGTCGACCCGGCGGCCGGGCTCAAACTTTGGAACACCACCGCGGACGCTCTCGACCGCTGGCATGAAGCCGGCCGCCGTTCCACCCGCCCCGCCGGACACGCGCGCCACCACACTCCAGAGCCGGTGTCGGCCCGCCAACGCCTCTGGGCAGATCCGATGAGCCGTCTTCTCATGGACCCAGACGGCCGCCCGCGCCGACTGCGCGGCACTACCCAGTTCTAGGCAAGACGCTGACGGCGGCGAACCAGCAGAACGCCTGAACGGCTCCGGGGACTGTAGCCCCGCCACGCCGCTGAAACGACGGCGAGTACCACGCCCCGGCGACAGCCTTCCTCGACGTCGTGACTTCTGTACTCAACGGATATAACCTGACCGGCGACGATCCGGTCCACATTGAACCGCGTTCACCGCCTCATCGATGTGCAGAGCTTGAAGTTTTCAATCTTAAGGAGGAGCTGCCGATGTCCCCGCTGAGCAAGGCTGCGCCAGACGTACTCCAACGCTACTACCGGATCCTGGCCGCCGGCATAGATGCGTTCGACCCCGACGGCGAGCTGCGCACTTTGCTCGTCGACGACCTCGAATTTGAAGGTCCGATCGCAGGGAAGCGCACAGGGGCCGCCGGATTCTGCCAAGGCGTAAAAGGCTTCATCGCCACAGTGTCGGACCTCGAGATCATCCAAGAGGTCCACGGCGCAGATGGCTCCGCGATACTCTACGACGCCCGCATGCCGGCCGGGCTTGTCCGACTCGCAGAGTTCTTCCGCTTCGACAACGGCAAGATCTCGACACTCCGGATCCACTACGATCCCGCCGACTACGTGCGACAAGGCGGCCGCTGATCTTCCTCCCCGCCCGAGGCAGACGCCGCCGGCGTCGCGGCATGATTCTGTCTAAATCCGTCCGCGACGTCCCGAGAGGCCCCCGATAATTGCCCCGATGCGATGGAACAGCGCCGCCGGGGAACCACCCGGCGGACAACCACCTCGGAACTGTCACCATGCCTGCCCTCTTGCTCTCCCCGGCCGCTGCGCGTATGAGAGAAGCATGGGTTCGCGACGAGATGTCCTCCGCGGTCGCGTGGCAGTCGTGACTGGCTCGACGCGCGGCCTGGGGTTGGCCATGGCCCGGTTGCTGGGGCAACAGGGTGCGACGGTAGTGCTGGCGTCCAGGTCGGACGCCGACGTCGAGGCCGCCGTCGAGCGGCTGCACGCGGAAGGGATCGCGGCATCCGGGCGTCAGTGCGACACCGGTGAACTGGCCGACGTCGAGGCCCTGCGCGACGAGGCCCTTAGCCGCGGGACGCTCGACATCTGGGTCAACAACGCCGGAGCTTCCGGTGTCTTCGGGCCGACGGCGTCCACGCCGGTCGAGGACTTCACACAAGTGGTGCGCACGAACATCCTCGGCACGTTCCACGGGTCGAGGGTGGCGTTGCCGGTGTTTATCGGCCAAGGTCGCGGCGACCTCGTCAACGTGTACGGCCACGGCGACCACGGACCGGTGGCGCTGCAGAACGCGTATGCGTCAAGTAAGCGTTGGGTCCGCCAGTTCACCGAGACGTTGCGAGTGGAGACCAAGGGCACCGGCGTCCGGGTGCATGGCATGAATCCGGGCCTGGTGATCACGGACATGCTGGGGCACGTCACGTCCCAGCCCGGGTACCAGCATCGACTGGGCGGGCTGCAGGTCGTCGTCGGGCTGTGGGGGCAGACCCCTGACGACGCCGCGCGCCCGCTCCTGGACCTGGTAACGTCGGACGCCGCCGAGTTCCGGTATCTGACCAAGACGACCATGGTGACCCGCGGGGTGCGCAACGTGCTGGCCGGACGCCTCCGTCGCGCSAGGCGTATGCCCCTGGACGTCACCGTCCTGGACTCGAACCGCCAGGGCTGACCGGGTCCGTGTAAAAAGCGGTTCCGCAGCCACTCCCCCTCCGCTGGGCCGTCCGTCAGCACCGTCCGTCAGCCCATGCGAAGACCTAGTAGGTATAGAAACCCTCGCCCGTCTCGACGCCGAGCTTGCCATGGTCGATGTAGTTGGCCTTGAGGTACCGAGCGAAGGCTTGAGATCCGGGGTCTGGCGATGAGGCGGCAATGTTGTAGGCGGTTCCCAGCCCGACGACGTCGTAGATCTGGAACGGACCGCTCGGCGCTCCGGTGGCAATGCGCCACGTCTTGTCGATCGTTTCCGGGCTGGCGACGCCTTGCAGCAGCAGGCCGGCGGCCGCGTTCAGGAGCGGGACCAGCAGGGAGTTCAGCACGTAGCCGGCCTTCTCCTTCCTGATCTCGATCGGCTCCAGCCCGCTGTTTCGCGCGAAGTCGACGACGGCGTCGAAGACTGCGGGATCGGTTTCGGCGGTGCCCATCACCTCGGCGATGTTCTGCGCCCAGATGTTGTTGGCGTAATGGATGGCGAGGAAGCGGTCGGGGCGGCCGGTGGAATCTTTAAGATCACTGGGCAGCAAAGTTGATGAATTCGTGGCGAAGATGGTCTTGGCGGGGGCCAGATCTGCGAGCGTGCGGTAGACGTCCCGCTTCACCTCGAGCAGCTCAGGAACGGCCTCGATCACGAGGTCTGCATCGGCGACGGCGTCCCCGAGGTTGGCGGTGAGGCGGAGGTTTTCAAGAGCTGCCTCGGCTTTGCTCTCTCCGGCACCGCCGACGTTGGCCGCCCGGTAGATGCCGACAAGCCGGGCGAAGCGCGCCCGGGCCTTCTCCAGGGCGTCGCCGTCGACGTCGTAGGCGGTGACAGCGAATCCGTGGAAGGCGGCCTGATAGGCGATCTGGGAACCGAGCACTCCGGTGCCGAGCACGGTCAGGGTCTTGATCTGGTGGGGCATGCGGGTTCTTCCTTTCCACCCGGCGCTAGGAACGGCCGGGGTTGACGGACCCGTAGATACTGCGGATCCAGATGGTGGATAACACGTCCAGGGCATGGGACTCCGCGATCGCGGGAATCTCCCGGTTGAGGACGGCGGTGATCACCCGCTCGTTCATGAGATTGAGGCTCACGGCCAGGTCATGGGCGTCGATGCCGTCCGGCGCAGCCCCTCGGGCTTGCTCGGACGCGATGACATCGCTCGAGAAATCGACCCAGGACTGCATCGATTTGGACCAGAGGGCGCGCACCTCGTCGTTGCGGGCCCGCGCTGCAATCGCCGCGGTGGCGACGCCGCGATGGGCCACGAACACCTCAACGAACATGCCAATGGAGCGCGTCCAGGCTCCCGCGGGGTCACTTTCGAAATTTCGCGGCAACTCGCTGACCCGGTGTTCCACCTCGGAGATCACCCGGTCCAGAAGGGCCAGCAGCATCTCATCCTTGGACGAGAAGTAGAAGTAGAAGGTGGGGCGCGAGATGCCGGCGCCGCGGGCCAGCTCCTCGATCGAAACGTCGTCGAAGGACCGCTCGCCAAGGAGCGCCTCGGCGGTGGTGAGGATCGCGTCCTGGCGTTCATCCCCCGAGACCCGTGCTGTACGTCTTCCACGTGGAGCCATGCGCCCATCCTAACGCGAGGTATCAACACGGTGTTGACTCTCTCGACTTTAAGTCGATAGCGTGGCGTGATGAGCGCGCACGTGGATGTGTTGATTGTCGGAGCCGGGCTGAGCGGCATAGGTTTCGCGAGCCGGCTGAAACGCGAAACACCAGGAAAGACGTTCGCGATCCTGGAGTCTCGGGGCACGGTGGGCGGCACCTGGGATCTCTTCCGATACCCGGGCATCCGCTCCGATAGCGACATGTACACGCTCGGCTATTCCTTCCGGCCCTGGGCCGGTGCCAAGGCGATCGCCGACGGCGATGCGATCCGCGACTACATCGAGGCGACCATTGCGGACGAGGGCCTTTCCCCGCAGATCCGGCTGAACACCCGGGTGGTCTCTGCCGACTGGTCCAGCGACACCGCGCTCTGGACGGTGACGGCCGTCCGCACCTCCGAGGGCGAATACCGGCACGGCGACCCGGGACCCGGCACCGCCGAGGCGGTCACGTTCACATGCTCTTTCCTGTCTGTGTGCTCGGGCTATTACCGCTATGACGAGGGGTTTACCCCTGCCATTGAGGGCGCCGACACCTTCGCCGGATCGATCGTCCACCCGCAGCACTGGCCGGCCGACCTCGATTACGAGGGCAAGCAGGTGGTGATCATCGGCAGCGGGGCCACCGCGGTGACACTTGTGCCGTCCATGGCGAAGTCGGCCGCGAAGGTGACGATGCTGCAGCGCTCCCCCACGTACATCGCCCCCGTGCCGTCCCGCGACCACCTGGCCGACCGCCTCCGGGGCAAGCTGCCCGCGCAACTGGCGTACGACGTCGTTCGGGTCAAGAACATTCTCTTTTCGATGTTCACGTACCAGCTCAGCCGACGGCGGCCGGAGACCATGAAGGCGATCCTGCGCAAATCGGCGGTCGCCAAGCTGCCGCAGGGCTTTGCGGTGGACACGCACCTGGCGCCGTCGTATCAGCCGTGGGACCAGCGGGTCTGCGCGATCCCCAACGGGGACCTCTACCGCGCGATCAGCGCAGGCACTGCCGACATCGTCACCGACAGGATCTCCCGGATCACGCCGGACGGGATTGACCTGGTCTCGGGCGGGTCGATCCCGGCCGACGTCTTCGTCACGGCGACGGGATTGAATCTGCTGGTCATTGGCGGCATGACGCTCACCGTCGACGGCGATCCCGTGGACGTGGGCAAGACCCTGACCTACAAGGGCATGATGCTCGACGGCGTGCCCAACTTTGCGCTCACCATCGGGTACACCAATGCATCGTGGACCCTGAAGGCGGATCTGGTCGCAGGCTACGTCTGCCGGCTGCTGAAGCATCTTGACCGGCGGGGACTGCATTGGGTGGTGCCCGCGGCGCCTGCCGATGTCGTCAACGGTGAGCTGTCCTCCCTGATTGACCTGAAGGCCGGCTACATTTTCCGCGGGGCCGATCAGCTGCCCCGGCAGGGTGCCGGTTCACCGTGGCGGCTGCACCAGAACTACTTCAGAGACTTTGCCCTCCTGAGGGCCGGCAGGTTGACCGACCGGGTCCGTTTCGGTCGGCGCGGACAACGGGTGCGGGCGTCCGGTGGGGCGCCATTTGTGCGCCGGGATCCCCTGGCGCTCCCGGGAACGGGATACGTCGACGTCGCAGGCACGCGGTTGCGCTACCGAAAGACCGGCAGCGGCGACCCGGTGCTGGTCCTGCACGGGATCGGCCAGAGCCTGGAGGACTGGAACGGGCAGCACGAGCGGCTCTCGGCACGCCACGCCGTTTACAGCGTGGACCTGCCCGGTTTTGCTTACTCGGAACGGCTTTCCGGGCCGGCGACGTTGGCGAAGCTGGCCGACGTCT
>NZ_JBFTZL010000152.1:0-8969 GCF_056406825.1 Arthrobacter sp. P1_A5
GCTTTCGGGACAGTGTCCGGGCATCCCGGCGGCGCCATGACGTGGGCAGCCTCGATGTCTGCGGTGTTGAGGTGGAAGGCTGGAACGCGAAAGACCGCGTCTGCGGAATAGATCCTGCCGTCCAGGACCAGGCCCGCGGAAACTCCAAGCAATATACATTGCGCGTCATCCATTGCGCGTTGGATTCCGTGCCCACCCCGCGGCCCCAGTCAGATTTCCCGCAGGCTCCCGCCGCTGAGTTCCAGGACGCGGTGCGCGTTCCTCCGTGCGTAGTCCAGGTCGTGGGTGACCATGACGACGGCGGCGCCCCGCGCGGCGGCGCGGTCGACGGCGCCCTGCAGCGCCTCGAGGCCGTGCCGGTCCAGCCCGACGGTCGGTTCGTCCAGGGCCAACACCGCCGGTTCGCGGGCCAGGACCGTGGCCAGGGCGAGCAGCCGCTGCCGGGAGGCGGACAGCTCGGCCGGGTGTGCCGCCTCGGTACCGGCAAGGCCCACCGCAGCCAGCGCGGCCCGGGCCTTGCCCTCGGCGCCGGCCTTTCCGGACAGTTGCCGGAGTCCGAACGCGGCTTCCCGCAGGACGGTCCGTTCGAAGAGCTGGTCCCGGGGKTGCTGGAACAACAGGCCCACGGAGGCCGCGACCTTTCCCACCGGCACGCCGGCAATGCTGCGCCCGCAGACCAGCACGTCCCCGGCCGAGGGCCGGAGCAGTCCATTGAAGTGGCGCAGCAGTGTCGACTTGCCGGCGCCGTTGGGCCCGGTCACGGCGATGATCTCGCCAGGGCGCACGGCGAAATCCACGTCCCGGAGGACCCGGTCCTGCGCGCCGGTGCCGTGCCGCCGCGGGTCCCCAGCGTAGCCGAACCCAACCCCGCGCAGTTCCAGCGATGCCGGGCCGGGACCGGGCACCGCGGCAGGCACGGGCCCGGAACGGCGGGCCCCGGCGGCAACGCCGGACCCTAGGATGTTGGGCCCAATACCGCCGGGCCCGCCTATGCCAATCACTCCGGCGCGCTCCAGTTCGGCAGAGCCGGCCAGCTGCGCCGGCGTCCCGGCAGCGGTGACCGTCCCGGCAGCGGTGACCGTCCTGCCGTCGTGCGCCGTCTGAGCGTCGAGAACCGTCCAGCGCGTGGCTTCCCCGGCGAGCCGGTCCGCCGCCTGGCTCAGGAGGACGACGCCGGTCCCGGCGCCGCAGAGGCCGCGGACCAGGGCCTCGACTTGCGCGGCTCCGACGGCGTCCAGCGATGCCAACGGCTCGTCCAGGATGAGCACGTCCGGTTCCGCGATGACGGCGCAGCCCACGGCGAGCCGGCGGAGCTCCCCGCCGGAGAGCGTGGCCGGGTCCCGGTCCAGCAGGTGAGAGAGTCCGGTGCGGGCAGCCGTGCGCTCCACCGCGCGGAGCATGTCCTCCCGGGCCGTCGCGCGGTTTTCCAGGCCGAAGGCCAGCTCCTCCGCGACCGTGGCGCGCACCGAGGAGAGCATCGCCGCGGCGTCCTGCGGAACGAAGGCCACGCGGCGGGACCACTCGGCGGGGTTGATCCGGGGGTCCTCGGGCACGCCGCGGAATTCCAGCACGGTGCCGCCGAGCTCCAGGCTGCCGCGGAATTGTCCGGCGTGACCGGCCCGGAGCCAGCCGGCCAAAAGTTTGCCCAACGTGGATTTTCCGCTCCCGGACCCGCCCAGGACGGCGGTCAGGGAACCCGGCGTGACCGAGAGTGCGGCATCCCTCAGCACCGGGGCGTCATCGCCGTGGAACGTGAACGCCTCGATCCGGATCTGAAGCGCCGTGCGGGTGGCGGCCGTCATGACGCCGCCCCGGCAGGCCAGGAGGCCATAATCCGCCCGGCGACGGCGGCCGCCGCGAACACCAGCGCGGCTGCCCGGAAGAGCCGCTGGGCGGGCGGGTCGGCGACTTCGCGGTAGCTGGTCCGGGGCCCCGGGCTGCCGAAGCCGCGGGCGTCGAGCGCCTGGGCCCGGCTTCCGGCGTCGTCAATCAGTGCCAGGACCAGCGGCACCATCTGCAGACGGAGGGTGCCGAGGCGGGACAGCAGGCCGCGTCCGCCCACCATCCCGCGGGTTTCCTGGGCCTGCCGGATCCGGTCCAGGCGGCCCGCGACGGCGGGCAGGAGGGTGAGCGTGGAGGCCAGGACGAAGCCGAACTGCGGCGGGATCCTGCGCCCGGCGAGGGCGGAGACGAGGTCGGGGACGCTCACGGTGAAGGAAAAGAGCAGGAATACCAGCACGCAGGCCGTGGTCCGGGTTCCCAGCTCCAGCGCGAAGCCCAGCCCCTCGGCCGTGACCCTCGCCGGGCCCCACTGGGCCAGCACGGTCTGGCCCTCAGGGAAGAAGAGACCGTGCAGCACCAGCAGGGACAGGCACAGGGGCGTCAGGATCACGGCTCCTGCGGTCAGGACGCGCCCCGCAATGCCATGGCGCGCGGCAAGGATCACCGCGGCGAGGGCCACGGCGACAGACAACGGCCAATACGCGGCCGCCGTCGTGACGACGGCGGCGCATACGGCGAGGGTCAGCGTGGTGAAGGGGTGCAGTCGCGGTGTCATGGTCGCTGTGTCAGTGTCGCAGGGTCGGGGTGTCCCAGCCGCCGCGGGGCTCAGGCGTCCGGTGCTGCCGGGGCCTTGCCGGCGAGCACCCGGTAGCGCCGCACGAAGGGGAACTGGAAGGTGGTGCGGCGGGGCAGGGCGTAGGCGAGCAGCGCCGCGATGGTGAAGACGATCGCCTTGTCCATGGGGTCGGAAATCAGTGCCTGCTTGGTGATGGCGGCCAGGAGGGTATCGCCCATGGCGCGGAAGGCGCTGACGATCGCCCCGGTACCCAGCCCTGACGTGCCGCCAAAGACGAACGCGGCGATCGGGGCGGAGACGACGCCGGCCAGGATGCCGGTGAAGAAGCCGGCGACGGGGGCGAGGTAGAAGCGGCGGAACAGGCCGCCGCGGGCGGCCATGCCGGCGAGGAAGCCGATGAGGGCGGCACCGGCGGCGAACGGCAGGACGGTGGGGTTGAAGAAGGACCAGACGATGCTGCTCAGCGCGCCTGTGGCGGCGCCCGCTGCGGGTCCGGCGAGGACGGCGATCAGGACGGTGCCGATCGCGTCGATGTAGAACGGCAGGCCCGTGCTGCCCATCAGCTGTCCGAGGACCACGTTCAGGACCAGTGCCACCGGGATGAGGACCACGGTGGAGGTGGGCAGCGCCGGCAGGACGGCCGCAATCAGCAGCACTGCGCCGAGCAGGAAGCCGCCGAGGGCAACGAGGGCCGAGAAGCTGGCCGGGCCGTTGGCAATGTCGGCGGGCTGGGTCAGCACCAGGAAGATGTAGGTGGCGGCGATGGCGGCGGCCCCGGCGATTTCGAGCAGGCGGCGCCTGCGGCCGGCCGCCTGTCCAGGGGCAATGATGGTGAGGGCTGGCTGTGACATGAGGGGTGTTCCTTTGGCTGGGTGCAACAAGTTCCGCCTCATGTCACCTCGGCGCAGCTACCATCCTAGCGAGCGGCGACCCTCCTAGCGATCCGCAGACTCCTGCGGGCACTCCCCGCATTGGCGCAGCCATACTGTCCGGTTTCAGCCCGTCGGCGTCCGGCGTCCCACGTCCCGGGCCAGGGCGCCGATCGAGGAAATCAATTCGTCGAAGCAGTGCCCGGGGTTGTTGTCGGAGACGATCCTGGCGTTCGGCGCCAACCCCCACAGCCCGCGGAAATCGGCCACCGTGGTACCCATCAGCAGGGGCGAATCCGTTTCGACGTCGACCGTGGCCGGCCGGGTGGCGAACGGTGTGCGCCCCGCTGCGGCGCAGGCCGCGAAGGCGTCGTGCACGTGCGCCACATAGCCTTGGTCATAGAGCCGGTGAAATTCCATATAGAAGCGCAGGGCGTCGGACAGGCACGCGACGAGGGGGTTCCCGGACTGGCTGCGCTGGCCTTCGGGCTGCTCGGGGAGGACGAGTTCGGGCTCCGGTGCACCGGCGGCCTCGCCAAGCCGGCGCAGGTGCTCCGGGTGCATCTCGATCCGCTCGGTCATTTCCAGGGCACACAGGATCGGCAGTTTGTCCTCGGGCAGGCCCCGGTAGGCGGCAAACACCTCCTTGGCGGCATGCGGATCCACCGAGGTGTTCCATTCGGCCGTCGGGGTGGTGTTGCCCTGGTAGTAGAAGCTGCCGCCCATGATCACAAGTCCCTTGAGCAGCCGGGGAAGTTCCGGTTCCCGGCGCAGGGCCAGGGCGAAGTTGGTCAGCGGTCCGGTGATCAGGCCGGTGAGCTCCCCCGGGTGCGCCCGCACCTCCTCGACCCAGACGTCGACGGCGTGCCGCGCCGAGATCTGCTGGCGCGGCGGCGGCAGCTCGGCGTAGCCGATGCCCTGCGGCCCGTGGGTCTCCTCGGTGGTGGCCAGCGGGATCTCCAGCGGAACCTCGGCACCGATGGCCACCTCGATGCCCTCGCGGCCGCAGAGTTCCAGCAGGGCCAGGTTGTTCAGCGCCACCTGCCGGGCCCCGACGTTCCCGGCGGTGCACGTGATCGCCTGGACGTGGACCTCGGGCCGGGACAGCAGGTAGACCAGGGCCAGGGCGTCGTCGATCCCGGTGTCGACATCCATCAGGATCGAATGCGTCACGGCAGGTACCGCCGCCCCGGCGCTTGCAGCACTGTTCAGACGATCAGTGTTCAGACCTGGACCGTTCAGACCTGGACTGTTCAGATCTTGACCGTTCAGAACAGCGCCACCTTGGGCGTGCGCGGGAAGAGGTCGTCCAGCTCGGCGAGGTCGGCATGGCTGGGTTTCCAGGCCACGGCGGCGGCGTTCTGGCGCACCTGCTCCGGGGTGGTGGCGCCGGCGATGACGCTGCTGACGGACGGCTGGGCGGCCAGCCAGGAGAAGGCCACCTGGACTTCGTTGAGCCCGCGGTCGGCGGCGAACTTGCCGAAGGCACCCAACTGATCCCAGTCGGCGTCGTGGACCAGGTTGGTGCGGGTGTGGCTGAGCCGGCTTCCCTCGGGGGCCCGGCCGGCGGAGTATTTGCCGGTCAGCAGGCCGTTGGCGAGCGGGAAGTACGGCAGGACGCCCAGGCCGTAGGCCTCGGCCGCCGGGGTGACCTCGAGTTCGGCGCGCCGGTCCAGCAGGTTGTAGTGGTTCTGGCTGGAGATGAAGCGGGCTCCCCCGCGGGCGCGTGCCACGAACTCAGCCTCGGCGATCTGCCAGCCGGCCCGGTTGGAGTGGCCGATGTAGCGGACCTTGCCGCTGGTGACGAGGTCCTCGAGGGCCGAGAGCGTCTCGTCGATGGGCGTGAGCGGGTCCGGGGTGTGGAACTGGTAGAGGTCGATCCAGTCCGTGCCGAGCCGGCGCAGCGAGGCCTCCGCCGCCTTGATGATGTAGCGGCGGGATCCGCGCGCACCGAAGTCCTCGCCGTTGGCCCCGCGCATGTCCATGCCAAACTTCGTGCCGATGACCGCATCGTCGCGGCGGGAACCGAGGGCCTTGCCGAGCATTGACTCGCTGAGGCCGGGCTCGCGGCCGTAGGCGTCCGCGACGTCAAAGAAGGTGATCCCGGCGTCGAGCGCCGCATGCACGACGGCGTCGGTGCCTTCCTGCGATTCAGTCACGGTCCCGGACCGGCCCAGGTTGTTGCAGCCAAGTCCCACGACGGAGACGGACAGTCCGGAATTTCCAACGCGGCGGTATTCAGTCATGGTTTTAGCCTATATCGCCCCGGCGGGTGTCCCGGCCAGGCCGCCGCGGGCGGCGGAGGAGCGGACCCCCGCTACCCTGCCGGCAGCTTCAGCCCGTGCTCGTCCATGGCGTCCTGGAGCTGCGCGAGGGTCCGGGGGCAGACGCCCGGCATCCCGGCAAGCCGGCGCCGGCCAAGCTGCACGAGGTTTTCGAGGGTCTCGATCCCGGCGTGCGCGAGCGACTTTCGCGCCGGCGCCGCGAGTCCCGCGGGCAGCGGGGTGCAGCCTGGTTTCGAGGGTTTGCGCGTCATTGCGTTGCCTTTCAGTCCGTGCCCCCAAACTGGTGTGAGCCGTGCCCGGCTCCTTGCCCGTGCTGCCTAAAGCGTGAAGCTGTTTGCCGGCTTCGGCGAGTGCTTGAGCTTGAAAGTATCCTCGCCAAACGGCGCGGCGCCAATGCTCAGTTTGGTGAAGTCGAGGTCTTCGCCGCGGATGCAGACCTTGATGGCGTTGACGGTCTTATTCACGTCCGGGGTGAGGCAGAAGATGTTGAGCCGGGCGTCGGAAAATTCGCTGCGGTCCACGATCCCCAGGCCCCGCCAGGCCAGATGGCTGATCAGGGCGTCTTTGGCTTTTTCCTCGAGGTACCGGTCGCGGCTGGTCCCCTCCTTGGTCTTCAGCGCGTACTGGGCTACTACCCAGGACTGTTCCTCCGCCGGAATTTCGGCGTAGCCGTCCTCGGCGCACTGCGCCGCGAAGGCGTCCATGAGGCGCTCCGCCGCCTCGGCGTCCGCGACGTCGGTCTCGTCCGTCTTGCTCTGGTGTCCGACGACGCCGTGGTTCATCACGAACTGGCTGTAGTCCTCATCAAACCAGGCCTCCCTGAAGTGCAGGGTGCCCTCTTCGTCACGCTTGTAAACTCTGATAATTCCACTCATATGCCAGTTCCTTCCTGGGCCGTCCGGCGCCGGATTCAGTGGCGCCCACGGGTAGTGCTCAACGGATGTGCTGGCTACAGCTGCGGGATGCTGCCGGTGCTGGGGTGTTCCTGGCCGGGCAAGGGGCGCGCAAACGGCACCTTGGTGCCCAGGACCTGGGCGACGACGTCGTGCGTGATCTGCTGGGCGGTCAGGCCCACGCGTTCGAGCACCTGGCTGCGCGTGCCGTGTTCGAGGAACTCGACCGGCAGGCCCACCTCGTTGAGGGCGGTGTCGACGCCCGCGGCACGCATCTCCTGGCGGATCCGGGAACCGACGCCGCCGGCCCGCACTCCGTCCTCAATGCAAATGACCAGGCGGTGGCGCGCGGCGAGATCGATGATGGACTGCCGGACCGGGAGGACCCAGCGCGGATCCACCACCGTGGAGCTGATGCCCTGGGCACCGAGCCGGCCGGAGACGTCCAGAGCGAGTTCTGACATGGCGCCCACGCTGACGATCAGGACGTCGTTCTCGCTCGAGCCCGCGGGCCGGCGGGCCAGCACGTCCACGCCGTCCTCCAGGCGTTCGACCGCATCGACTTCGGGGCCGACGTTGCCCTTGGAGTAGCGGAGCACGCTCGGGGCGTCTTCAATGGCCACAGCCTCGCGCAGTTCCTCCCGCAGCCGGGTGGCGTCGCGCGGCGCGGCGAGGTGCAGCCCGGGGACGATCTGGACCATGGCCATGTCCCACATGCCGTGATGGCTTGCGCCGTCGGGTCCGGTGACGCCGGCCCGGTCCAGCACGATCGTGACGCCGGCTTTGTGCAGGGCGACATCCATCAGCAGCTGGTCGAAGGCACGGTTCAGGAACGTCGCGTAGACCGCGACCACCGGGTGCAGTCCCCCGAACGCCATGCCGGCAGCCGAGGTGAGGGCGTGCTGCTCGGCGATGCCGACGTCGAACACGCGCTCCGGGTGCCGGGCGGCGAACTTGTGTAGCCCGACCGGAATCAGCATGGCACCGGTAATCCCGACGATGTCCTGGCGCTCGTCGGCGATGTCGGCGATCTCGTCGGCGAACACCGCGGTCCAGGACTTCGCGCCACCGGCCTCGGTGGGTGCGCCGGTCTCCGGATCGATGATCCCCACGGCATGGAACTGGTCCGCTTCATGGGCGCGGGCCGGGGCGTAGCCGTGGCCCTTTTCCGTCATGGCGTGCACGATCACGGGGCCGGCATAGTTCTTGGCGGTGGACAGGGCGTTTTCCATGGCCTGGAGGTCGTGGCCGTCGACGGGACCGATGTACTTCATGCCGAGGTCCTCGAACATGCCCTGCGGGGCCCACCAGTCCTTSAYGCCCTTYTTCATGGCGTGCAGGCTCTTGTASGTGAACTGCCCCGCGGGGCCGCCSTTCTGCAGYTTKCGCTTCCACCACTCGAGCGTGCCTTCATAGGAGGGCGCGGCCCGGAGGGAATCGATGGTGGGGCGCAGGGACGCCAGGTAGTCGGCGAACCCGCCGACCGTCGGGGCGTAGGAGCGGCCGTTGTCGTTGACCACGATCACGACACGGCGTTTCTTGTCCGCCGCGATGTTGTTGATGGCCTCCCACGCCATGCCGCCGGTCAGGGCGCCGTCGCCCACCACCGCGACGACGAAGCGGTCGCCGTCGCCGGTCAGCTGCCGGGCGCGCGAGATGCCGTCGGCCCAGGACAGCGAGGAAGACGCGTGCGAGCTTTCGACGATGTCGTGCTCGGATTCGGCGCGGTCCGGGTAGCCGGACATGCCGCCCTGCTGGCGGAGCGTGCTGAAATCCTGGCGTCCGGTGAGGAGCTTGTGCACGTAGGACTGGTGCCCTGTGTCGAAGACAATGCTGTCGCGGGGGGAATCGAAGATCCGGTGCACCGCGATGGTGAGCTCGACGACGCCGAGGTTCGGGCCCAGGTGCCCTCCCGTCCGGGAGACGTTGCCGATCAGGAAATCCCTGACCTCGGCTGCCAGCTGATCCAGCTGCGCCCCGGACAACTTACTCAGGTCCTGCGGATTCCGGATGGTGTCCAAGATTCCCAACGGCCCCTCCTTCGGGTGGTAGACATGCCTTTTAACTCTAACGCCTCCGGGCAGGCCGCCGCGCCGGAGGCCAGCACCGGCGCCCTGCCCGGCCCCGCCCGCCGCTCCCCCGCTCGAGATCCAGCACCCGCGGCCGAAAGCGGAAACGCAACGGCCCCGGCCGGTCAGTGACCGGCCGGGGCCGTTGCATGCGTTACCGGAGCGTGCCCGGCAGCTCCGCTAGTGTGCGGAGATCTGGCGCAGGACGTACTGCAGGATGCCGCCGTTGCGGTAGTAGTCCGCCTCGCCCGGCGTATCGATGCGCAGCACGGCGT
>NZ_JBFTZL010000153.1:0-8922 GCF_056406825.1 Arthrobacter sp. P1_A5
GCCCGGTAGATGCCGCGTCCGGCGGCCGCGGGCAGCCCGTCGCCCACGGCCGGGACCAGCGGGTCGCGGAAGGCAAGGTTCAGCTGCACCGGCCCGGGCGGGGCGTCCTCGAAAGCTCCGGTGGCGGCACTGAGGGCCGTGTCGACGGCGCGCTGCGGATCGCTGCCCGCGGGCACGTCGACGGCGAAGCGGACGTGGTCGCCAAAGAGGTCCAGCTGCACGGTGGTCTGGTTGGCGCCGGTCCCCCGCAGCTCCTCGGGCCGGTCGGCGGAGATGACCACGAGCGGCACCGCGGCGTGATTGGCCTCCATGACGGCCGGGAGGAGATTGCCGACGGCGGTCCCGGACGTGGTCAGGACGGCGGCGGGCGCACCGGCGGACAGGGCCAGGCCCAGGGCCGTGAAGCCGGCGGACCTTTCGTCGATCCGGACCAGCAGCTCCACCCGTCCGGCGGCTTCGGCCTCGGCCAGGGCGTAGGCCATGGGCGCCGAGCGCGATCCCGGGGACACCACCACCTGGCGCACACCGGCGGCGACCAACGTGTCGACGGCGATGCGCGCAGCCTCCACCGCGGTCAGGCCGCCAGGAACTGAAGAGCCCGCAGCGGAATCCGCCGGACTCACATGTTCTCCGGCGTTTCGATGCCCAGCAGTTCCAGACCGCCGGAGAGGCGGCGCAGCGCCAGCGCGCACAGGGCCAGCCGCGAGTCACGGACCGATTCCTCGGCTTTGAGCACCGGGCACTGGTCGTAGAACGTGGTGAAGAGCTGTGCGAGCTCAAAGAGGTAGCCGCAGAGCCGGTGCGGCTCCAGCGCGTCCCGCACCTTGTTCAGCGTCGCGTCGAACTCCAGCAGGTGCAGGGCCAGCGCGCGTTCTGCGGGTTCGACGACGGCGATCGCCGTGGCGGGGCCGCCGGATGCTTCGGCTTCCGGCGTGCCGGCCGCCGGAGTTCCCGCTGCGCCGGCTGCCGGCCTGCCGCTGTCGCCGGTGATCCCTTCCAGTACCCCGGCTTTACGCAGGATGGAGCGGATCCGCGCCGCAGCGTACTGCACGTAGGGCCCGGTGTTGCCGCTGAGGGCGAGCATGCGGTCGAAGTCGAAGACATACTCGGTGTCGTGGCCGGTGGAGAGGTCGGCGTACTTGACGGCGCCGATGCCCACCTGGCGGGCGGTCACGGCGCGCTCCGCGTCGCTGAGCTCGGGCCGGCTCGCGTCGATGACGGCGCGGGCACGGTCCACGGCCTCTTCGAGCAGGGCCATGAGCTTCACCGGGGCGCCGGAACGGGATTTGAGGATCTTGCCGTCCTCGCCGAGCACGTTGCCGATCTGCACATGCACGGCCTCGACCGTCTCCGGAAGCCACCCGGCGTCCCGGGCACTGGCCATGACCATGCGCAGGTGCACGTTCTGCGGGGCGCCCACGACGTAGAGGATCCGGTTGGCCGCCAGGTCGCGGACGCGGTAGCGGATGGTGGCGAGGTCCGTGGTGCCGTAGCCGTAGCCGCCGTCGGACTTGCGGATAATCAGCGGCAGCGGCTGCCCGTCGCGGCCGGTAAATCCTGCGGGGAAGGTGCACAGGGCGCCGTCGCTGATCCGGGCCAGGCCGCGTTCCTCGAGTTCCTGGCACAGCTGTGCCAGATGCGCGTCGTAGGAGCTTTCGCCGGCGATGTGGTCATCGGTAAGGCTGATGCCGAGGGTGGAGTAGATGGCGTTGAAGTAGCGCTTGGACTGGGCGACCAGCCGCTGCCAGACGGCGAAGGTCTCCTGGTCGCCGCCCTGCAGGGCAACGACCCGGAGCCGGGCCCGGGTGGCGAAGCCGTCCTCGTCGGTGGCGGAGGCATCGAACTTGGCCCGGGCAGCCTGGTAGAACGCGCTGGGGTCCTCCACCAGCAGCGCCGCCTCCGGGGAGTCCTCGCCGATCTCCAGCCAGTGTTCGATCAGCATCCCGAACGGGGTGCCCCAGTCACCGATGTGGTTCTGCCGGATCACGGTGTCGCCGAGGGCTTCGAGCACCTTGACGAGGCTGTCCCCCACCACGGTGGTGCGCAGGTGGCCGACGTGCATCTCCTTGGCGACGTTCGGGGAGGAATAGTCGACGACGACGCGCTGCGGTGTCGCGGCGGGCGTGACGGCCGTGGCCGGGGACGCGGCCTGGACGGACTCTGCATTGAGCAGTTCCTCGATCCAGGTGCCGTCAAAGCTCAGGTTGATGAAGCCGGGCCCGGAGATTTCCACACTGCTGCAGATGCCGTCCAGGTTCAGGGCGTCCACGATCCTGGCGGCGGCGTCCCGCGGCGGCAGGCCGGCCTTTTTGGCCAGGGCCATGGCGGCATTGATCTGGATGTCGGCGAACTGGGAGGGCCTGACCACCGGATCCGTCTGCCGGAACTCTTCGCCAAACGCGGTGGCAATTGCAGCCTGGACTCTGGGGACAACCAATTCGGCCGGATTATTCACAGTCCCAAATTATCAGTTCGGCAAAAACCCGACGCTCCCTCACGTCTCGCCGCCAAAAACCCGACGCTCCCTCACGTCCCGCCGCCAAAAACCCGACGCTCCCTCACGTCCCGCCGCCAAAATAAGGGAAGTGAGGGAGCGTGGGAAGGAAATCTGCCGAACGTGAGGGAGCGTGGGAAGGAAACCTGCCAAACGTGAGGGAGCGTGGCGACAGGAGGCTAGGCGTCGGTGCGGAACACCTGGACCACGGACGGACGCGGGGCGCGCACCTGGCCGGGCTTCGGTGTGGCGCCGGCCGCGACGTAGTCCGGGAAGTACGAGTGCTGTTCGGCGAAGGTGCCTTCCTCGCCCGGGTGCTGAACGGCAACGAAGACGGTGCGCTCCTCGTCGTGGATGACCGGGCCGCAGGTCTCGGCGTCGCGCGGGACGGCGAGGAACTGCTCCACCCTGCCGCGTTCGGCACCGTCCAGGGTCACCTTGAAGAGCCCGTCGGCGTAGCCGATGCTGGAGGGCGCGCCGTCGGTGGAGATCCAGAGGTTGCCCACGGAATCGAAGGCCACGTTGTCCGGGCAGGAGATCGGTGAGACCTGGCTGGCAGGGAACCCGGCGAAGTAGGTGGCGGAGTTCTTGGCCGGATCGCCGCAGACCATCAGCAGGTTCCAGCCAAACGTTGTGGAGCTCTGGTCCCCGGTCTCGGTGATTTCGACGATGTGGCCGTCGCGGTTGAGGGTACGGGGGTTGACCTCGGTGGCCCCTTCCTTGCCGGGCTTGCCGCGGTCCGCGTTGTTGGTGCAGACCACGTAGACCTTGCCGGTGTGCGGGCTGGGCTGGACGTCCTCGCAGCGGTCCATCTTGGTGGGGCCCACCTTGTCGGCGGCAAGCCGGGTGTACACCAGCACCTCTTCCACGGACATTCCGGCCACCTTGGACTGGCCGCCCACCACGAGGGGCAGCCAAACACCGGCGCCGTCGAAGGCGCCGTCGGCCGGAAGCTCGCCCGCGCCGTCGAACCCGTCGGCCGGGGAATTGCCGGTGAACTTCGCGACGTACAGGTCGCCTTCCGAGAGCAGCGTGAGGTTGTTCTTGCGGTCCTCCGCCGTCTTTCCGGGCCGGTAGGTGCCGGCCGAGACGAACTTGTACAGGTAGTCGAAGCGCTCGTCGTCGCCCATGTAGGCCACCACGTGGCCGGACTTGGCGACGATCACGTTGGCGCCCTCGTGCTTGAAGCGGCCCATCGCGGAGTGCTTGCGGGGCGTGGAGGAGGGATCGAAGGGATCCACTTCCACGATCCAGCCGAAGCGGTTGGCCTCGTTCTGGTATCCGGGGTTGCGGGTGTCGAAGCGCGGGTCATCGAGTTCCCACTGGCGGGCGGTGGGCTTGCTGGTCAGGCCGTAACGCTTGTCGGCGTCGGAGGTTCCGGGCGCGGCGAAGTAGCCGTTGAAGTTTTCCTCGCCGGAGAGGATCGTGCCCCACGGGGTGGTGCCGCCGGAGCAGTTGCCCAGGGTGCCCTGGATGGCCCGGCCGGACGGATCGGCGGCGGTCTTCAGCAGCGGGGACCCGGCGGCGGGGCCGTCGAGCTCGTAGGTGGTGTCGGTCAGGAAGCGGCGGTTCAGCCCGGCGCCCTTGACGTAGCTCCAGGGCTTGTTCTTGTTCGCACGCTCCAACTCGACCACCGTGAGGCCGTGGGCTGCACGGCCGATCGCGCGGGCCTCGGCGGCGTCGAATCCGGCCGGCAGCATGATGGACTCATTGGTGTAYTCGTGGTTAGTGAAGAGCACGGCCCGGCGGTCCCTGGAGCCATCGATCGGCAGGATGTCGGTGTAGTCGTTGTTATAGCCGAACTGGCGGGCCTGCGCCGCCGCGCTCTGGTGGTCCAGGTCGAAGGCCGGCGAGTCCTTGAAGAGCGGGTCGCCCCAGCGGATGACCGGCTGCCAGGTGAACCCGGCGGGGACGGTCAGCTTGTCCACGCTGGCGTCCACCGGTGCGATGGCGGTGAACTGCAGCTTGGATTTTCCAAACCCGTCCTTGGCCGCGGCGGCGAGGCCCGGGCCGCCGTCGGCCACTGCCGTATCGGCGGACGTCACGGCGTTGCCGAGGACGACGGCGAGCGCGCCGGCGGCGCCGAAGCCCAGGGCGGCGCGGCGGGACATGGTGGCGGAAGCGATGTCCCGGAAGTAGCTGTTGGTGCTGGTGTTGCAGACCTCGCCCGAGCAGGCGTTGTCGCACTTCAGCGCGCAGGTGACGGGGCTTCGCTTGCCTTTGGTGTGGCCGAGCATGGGGAGCAGGGAAAATTTGCGTCCGGAGGTGACAGACATGGAGAGACCTTCCATGGGGGTGAGTTGCGGTCGCGCCCACCCTTCCAGCCGCCGGCTACCGAGAGACTTCTCCCAGGTGAAGTCGAGATGAACGGCACAGCACCGTACTGCGTCTGCCTACCGGTGAACCCCCAAGGGACAGAAGCTAGCTGTCCGTCTCTTCCGGGGCGCTGGCGGCAGCCATCAGCCGCTGGCCAATGCCCTCGAGAAATTCGGCGATGTTCACAATGCTGCCCTCGGAGGATTCCTGGAGAAGGGCCTCGGCCGCTGCGGCGAAGTGGTCGTTGGCCCACTGCATCGCGTCGGTTCCTTCCGGGCTCAGGTGCAACAGCACACTGCGCCGGTCCGTGGGGTTGGGCTTCCGCACCATAAAGCCCTTGGATTCCAGGCGGTCCACCATGGCCGTTACCGAGCCGGTGGTGATGTTCAGCGCCTTACCGAGATCCTTGGGAGTGAGGCCGTCCACCTCGCCCACAAAGGCCATCGCGTTGATGT
Organism: Arthrobacter sp. P1_A5; assembly: GCF_056406825.1. Lineage (NCBI taxonomy): Bacteria > Bacillati > Actinomycetota > Actinomycetes > Micrococcales > Micrococcaceae > Arthrobacter > Arthrobacter sp. P1_A5. The sequence goes on from NZ_JBFTZL010000153.1 coordinate 5,266, forward strand.
CGATCGTCCCGATCCCCAGATTCTCGGCCAGCCGGATGCGGAGGGCATAGGTCCCCGTGTCGACCCGCCGCAGGCCTTGCACGATCCGGAGCAGCCCGTCCTTCTGGGCCACCATCTGACCCTCCGCGCGCTTTGCCGTAGCCAGCGCGTCATCTTGCCGGGGTACCGAGGTGGTCATCACGAATCTTCCGCTCCAAAGCTATGATCGGCGGCTAGTTCGCCGCGTCCGCATCCACTTTACTCTCAAACCACTTGCGTCACTGGCTGGCAGCCAGCACCGCGTGGACCCGGCGCAGGCGGTCGAGCCACCAGTCGCGGCGCCCGGGCGCGGCCGCATATTCCGCCAGCAGCTCCGGATCGGCGGCAACCTCGCGGACCCGGATGGCGCCGTCGTCGGGAACCAGCGGGTCCCGGGTGACATCGGCGGCGAGCAGGGACACGGTACCCAGCCCGCAGGCATACGGCAGTTCCGGCAGCGCCGCGGCGAGCGCCAATCCGGCGCGGATTCCCACGGAGGTGTCCAGCGCCGAGCTGACGACGGCGGGGAGCCCGGCCTGCGCCACGATGTCCAGGGCCCGGCGCACTCCCCCGAGCGGCGCCACTTTCACAACGATCAGATCCGCTGCGCCGGCGCGGGCTACCTTGAGCGGATCGTCCTCCTTGCGCACGCTTTCGTCCGCGGCGATCAGCACCGGGATCGCGGCGGCCCGCAGCCGGCGGCGGACCTCGGCGAGCCCGGCGATGTCCGGCACGGGCTGTTCGGCGTATTCCAGCCCGACGCCGGAGAGCCGGGTCAGGGCCTCGACGGCGGCCGGGACGTCCCAGCCGCCGTTCGCGTCCACCCGGATCGCCGCGTCCGGGAGTGCCTCGCGGACCGCGGCTACCCGTGCGGCGTCGTCATCCAGGCTCTGCCCGGGCTCGGCCACCTTGACCTTGACGGCGTCCACCCGGCCGAAGCGTGCCAGGATCTCCTGGACCCGGTCCGCGGTGACGGCGGGGACCGTGGCGTTGACGGGGATGCTGGTGCGCAGCGGCTCGGGAAAGCCCTGCCAGCCGGCTTCGATCGCGGCGGCGAGCCAGCGGGACGCTTCCGGGTCGCCGTACTCGGGGAAGGGGCTGAATTCGCCCCAGCCGAGCGGGCCGTTCAGCAGCAGGGCTTCGCGCTGGAGGATTCCGCGGAACTTCACCCGCATCGGCAGGCTCACCACGTGGGCGACGTTGAGGAGTTCCTCCAGCGCGGGGAGCTGATCGCGGAGTTCCTCCGGGCGGCTTCCGGGACGGCCCGGCCGCGGTGGAAACGGGTTCGTGTTCATGGTTGTGCCGCGCTCAACTCTGCCCGACGGTGGCGTCGGTCAGATGCGTCACTTCAGCCATCCAAGGAAACACAAACTGGTCCAGGACAACCAGGGCTCCCGCAAGGATCACCACAGACAGAAGGATCTTCAGCCAAAGAGGCCCGGGAAGTTGCCGAAAAAGCCAAAGGTACACGGCCTAGCCCTTCCCCTGCAGCGCGGCGAGCTGCTTAGCGATGGGCGCCGGAGGCCCTGCGCTGAGCGGCTGCCAGGAATCAAAAATGGAGTACGCGATGATGCGCTCTTGGGCGCCGAAGCGCGGATTGCAGCTTGTCATGGTCAAAATCCGTTGCTGCGGCTCTGCGCCGGGCTGAGTCGGCACCGGCGCCAGCACATCCGTCCGGTCCGGCAGGACAATCTCCTGGTTCCGGAAAACGTACGTGTAGAACCCGTCGGCGGTCTGAACATAGATTTTGTCCCCGGGCACCAGTGTGTGGATGTTGTCGAGCACCGCGCCATGTGTCTGGCGGTGGCCCGCGACGGCAAAGTTCCCCATGGCCCCGGGCATGGCCGTTCCCGCATAGCGGCCCAGGCCGAGCGTGTCCAGGACGTCCTGGCTGGTGCCCTCGATGATCGGCCTGCTGTAGTCGGCTCCGAAGCGGGGAATGTAGATGACCCCGATCGCCTGTCCGTGACCCGGCACTTTGCCGACCGGCACTGAAGGGGCTCCCTTGGTGTCCCCCGGCGCCGTGGCCGCAGGGTCATTCGGTGCAGGTGCCTTGTGTTCCTGCACGAACTGCTTCACTGCAGCCCCCTGAGCCGCATCGGCTTCAACGTTGGTCCACCACAATTGCCAGGCGACGAAGAGCACGGCAATCACGCCGAGGGTGATCAGCAGTTCGCCCATCACCTGGACGGCCAGCAGGGAGCGACGCCGGCGGGTGCGTTGGGTTTCCTGCGCAACCGTGGCGCGGCGATTCAGTACCTTCGACATGCCCCTCCTGTTGCCTACCGCTGGACGCTGCCGACGAAGCATCGCCCGTTCGGAAGAACCGGCAAGACTGACGATTCCACAGTTCCGGACCGGATCTGTGCCATCACACATTCGGTTCCGCTCAACACGCCAACTTCCACGGCGTCGGCGGCCAGCCCGGTGGGTGTGCGGGAGGCAGAAACCTCCACCGCTGCCGGGGCAAACCCCGCCGCGGAAAGGCTCGCGCGGATTTGCTCCCGGCTCGGCTGCGACGACGACGCAAGCAGGGTCTGCAGGGCCGCTTCCACAGCACGTGGAACGCCGGAGGCAGCAGCAGTTGCGGAACCGGTCGGCGCTGTCCCGGCCGTTTCCCGGGATGGGGCAGACGATGCTTGCCCGGCCGGTGGCGCTGCCTCGCTCGCTGAGCCGGAGGACAGGGGCGGTGAAGGGGCAGCACACGCAGACATACCCATCACCAATGGCAAGACCGCAACAACCAGCCCCACGCACCAGCCGCCGCGTGGGCGGCGGCACTGGGCGGGGTCGCGGGAAGTCACCGGAACATCCTCCCATACCGGGTCTGGCTCCATGCGACGGACGCGGACGCGGACGCAAACTGGACGCCGTCAAGGAGTTGTTCATCGAGGCCGGGCGGGGATGCGTCTGCACGTCTCTGGGGCCCTTGATGGGCCGGCGTCGACTGGGGGTGAGTCCCTGGTCCAGGAAACTCGTCTTCGCCGGCCCCGCTCAAGGAGCGTCGTGCCGGGGACAAGCCACACCGGCACTGTCGACTCTATGAATCCCGTTCCAGCACGGCACGAGTAGCGGGTACTCGGCTTTTTGTCCGGGTACTACTCGCCCCGCCGCGCGCCGGGCCCATCAGGTGGCGCGCAGGGTTCTGTGGGAGCCTTAATGGCATGACTTTTCGGCAGGAACGCACCCCATGGGACCCGTCTGCCCGGGTCCCTGAGGCGCAGATCCCGGAAACGCAGGTCTTAAAGACTCAGGCCCCAGCCACCCGGGCGCCAAAGACGCCGGCCGGCAGAACACGGGATCCGCAGGCGGAGTGGTCCCCTGGCAAGGGCACGGCCGCCTTGTTCGTGCTGGCCACGGTTGCGTGCGTCGCCGCACTGGCCGTCACCTATTTCTTCTTTGTCCGCACCACCACGGGACAGTTCATTGACGAATCCGCCCTCGTGGAAGCGGTGGAGCTCAGCGGGACCGCGGGCAAGGCAGCCACCAAGCTGCTGGACTGGCTGCCGGCGCTCTCTGTAGTGATCGCATCGATCGTGGTCGTATTCGTCACGATCGTGCGGCGGCGCTGGGCGGCGGCCGGGATTGCGATTGCGGCCTGTGTGGGCGCCAACGTGGCCACCCAGATCCTCAAGGACC
>NZ_JBFTZL010000154.1:0-8722 GCF_056406825.1 Arthrobacter sp. P1_A5
CCCAACCACCAGCGTGGAGTTTAACGCCCGGTGTAGCCCATCTTCGCGCTGATCTGCAGCCCCGCCTGTTTCAGCGCATCGAGGAGTCCCGGCGCCGTCTCCGGATCAAAACGGAAGGCCGGCCCGGAAATACTTACCGCGCCGATCACGGCTCCCACATGGTTGTACACCGGCACGGACATCGAGTTGAGCCCAATTTCGAACTCCTCCCGGACCACTCCGTAGCCGTCACGGGCGACGTCGATCAGCTGGCTTTCGAGCTTGTTCCTGTTGGTGATGGTCCGCGGCGTCCGGGCCGGAAGCCCGGTCTCCTTCAGGACACGGTCCCGCTCGTCCGCGGACAGTGCAGCGAGCAGCACCTTTCCACTGGAGGTCGCGTGGAGCGGCGTCAGGCTGCCCACCCAGTCGTAGGTGGCCAAGGTCGACGGGCCCATGGCCTGGTCCACGTTGACGGCGTAGTTGGAGCGCAGGACGGCCAGGTTCACCGTCTCCTTGAACTCCTCTGCCAGGCTTTCGAGTACGGGCCGGGCCTCGCGGACCAGGCTGAGCCGCCCGGGGATGGAGCTTGCCAGCCTCAGGATGCCGAAGCCCAGCTGGTACTTTCCGCGCTCGCTGTTCTGGTGGACCATTTCCCGGCTCACCAGCGAACCCAGCAGCCGGGAGACGGTGGACTTGTGGATGCCCATCTCGTCGGCGATTTCGCTCACGCCCGCGTGGCCGTCCCGCGCCAGGATTTCCAGGACCATAAGCGCCCGGTCCACTGACTGGACACCACCGTGCTGGCCCGACTCCGCATCGGCGTCGGACTCGGGGTCATTTTTGGAAGCCATGATCCATACTCTCAAGTAGTTTCTGCGGCTTGCTTACCCGCCACAAGGCCGCCTGTAGCGTCCTCTCGGTTAGTTCCACAGTTTCGATCCTATGCCGTGAGGTGTGATGAGGCCGACATTGGGTAGGGACCCGCGCCAAGGAAGCCCAGCGACGCTCGGATCCGCTCACGACTGCGCCCTTCAGGAGTAGGGTTTGGCTTGGCAGACGAAGGGGTCGGCAGACGAAGGGGTCCACATGAGCTACAAATATCGAACCGTCCGGGTTCGCGGCACTGACCTGGTTGGAACCATCGCGCGCAAACACGGGGGCGCGCCTGAGATCTACGAAACCTCGAAGGACCCGAGCACCTCGGTTGTCCCGGTGTTCTTCCAGGCAACGGGTGAGGTCCGATTCTTCGACAGGTCAATGCTGGAGGACGTCGGGACGCCGGCCAGCTAGCAGCGGTGTTGCACCGCTGCTGCAAACGGAAAAGTCGCCTTGGCGACCGTTCCGGCAGGACGACCCGCGCCCCTTTATTCGAAGCGCGGGGCCGGCCGGGAGGGCCCTTTGCGTGGGTGTCCGCATGGCGTTGACACTGCTCAGGGCCGCGAGGAGGATTTGTTTTGGGGGGGCCTCTTCGAAAGGAGCCCTAAATGCCGTGGCATGTCGAAGGTACCTATTTTGAGAACTGCAACTGCGACATGGTCTGCCCGTGTACGGCGACAGGACAGACGGCACCGGCGGACAATGACCGCTGCAACGTGGCCTTGGCCTTCCACGTGGAAACCGGCGAAGTCAACGGTGTCGACGTCGGCGGTCTGACAGTCTGCGTCGTGGCCGATACCCCGGCCCTGATGAGTGAGGGGGGCTGGAAGGTCGGTCTCCTGATGGACGCCGCCGCCTCCGCCGAGCAGGCCGAAGCGCTCGGTGCAGTCTTCGGCGGCCAGCTCGGCGGACCGATGGAGGGCCTCGCTCCCTTGATCGGTGAAATGGCGGGCATGGAGTCCCAGGAAATGGCCTACGCCGACGACGGGCGTATCCACCAGGTGCGTATAGGCAGTGCCGTTGACATGGTGGTCGAGGACTTCATGAATCCATTTGATTCCACAGGGCGGGGAGTGAAACTTAGTGGGGTCGGATTCCCGGCCGACACTCTGGCAGCCGGCACATCCAGCACCGCCCGCGTCGACGTGTTCGGGATGACCTGGGATAACGCCGGGAAGAACTCCTTCTCGGCCCCCTTCGCCTGGTCCGCTTAGGTGCCGGGCAGCAGCCGCCTGACAGCCAGCCACCATGCCGGAGAGTTGGCGCTGATCGGGTGCGCCGCACTGGCCTGGTACCTGACTTTCCTAGGCCTTTCCGACATGTCCGCAGGCCCGGGAACGATGGGATTGAGGCTCTGGGGTTTCCTGGCGGTGTGGACGCTAATGATGGCAGCCATGATGTTGCCGGCGCTGGCGCCCCTGACTTCGATGTATCTCAGATCCATCCGCGCCGTGCGCAGCAGCCGGGTCAGGGCCATCCGGACAACGGCCCTGGTAGGCGGCTACCTTCTGACATGGATCGGATTCGGCGTCGTGGCCTACGCGGCCGCGGCCCTGTCTGAGCTACTGGCTGAGAACGCGGCGGACATCGCACCCTGGGTGGGTGCCGGCGTCCTCGTGGCGGCCGGAGCCTACCAGCTGACCCCGCTGAAGGACTTCTGCCTCAGGCACTGCCGGTCGCCCATAGCCTTCCTGCTGCACGTATCCGGGTACAAGGGCCGCTTGCGGGACGTCCGCGTCGGCATGTATCACGGCGTGTACTGCGTCGGCTGCTGTTGGGGGCTCATGCTGGTGCTGATTGCCGTGGGCGTGATGAACCTGGCGTGGATGGCCGTGCTCACGGTAGTTATCTTCCTGGAGAAGACATGGAAATACGGGCCCGCCTTCAGCCGGATAACTGGTGTCTCGCTGATCGTTTTCGCGCTCTTCGTCCCAGCGCACCCGGAGCTGCTGCCCGGGCTCTATATGCCCGCGCCCATGTAAGGGACGCTGACCACCGTCTTCGAATAGGAGTCCGGGGATCGACGTCGGCACGGGGTTCCGCGCCGTCTTCGCTTCTACGGCGTGCCCCCGTGGGCGGGTCGGCGCGAAAACAGCGTGCTGACCAGCCGGACCCCAAAGCCTTCATCCAGCGGCGAGCCGCTCAGGAAGAACCGGTAGTAGATCGGCCCCAGCAGGAGGTCGGTGAGCATTTCGGCGTCGACGTCCGGGCTCAGGTCTCCTCGGGAGATGCCCCGCTCCACCAAATGCAGCACTGGCGGTCGGACACCGGGAGGTCCAAGCTTTAACCATTCGACGCGGGCCACGTGTGGGCGTCCCGGCTTCCGGGGATGGCACGGCGAGGGTGACTGCACGGCGAGGGTGACGGCACGGCGGGTGCGAGGAGAGTGACGATGGTTGACACGGCAGCGCAGACTCTTCGGGCCGGGGCGCGCAACGACCTTGTGACGCAACTGCTGGGCATCTGGCTCCTCCTGGCTGTGTACCTGGACGGCTGGGCCCACTTGCACGTTCCCGGGCTGGAAACCTTCTTCACCCCCTGGCACGCGGCACTCTATTCGGGCCTCATGGCCACCGCCGCGTGGACGGCAAGCGTGATCTGGAGGAACCGCCAGCCCGGGCGGCCATTGAACCGGTCGGTGCCGGCCGGCTACCGGGGCACGGTTATCGGACTGGTCCTGTTCGCCCTCGCGGGTGTCCTGGATCTGGCCTGGCACGAGATCCTGGGCATCGAAGTCTCCCTCGATGCGCTGGTGAGCCCCACCCACCTGCTGCTGGGGTTCAGCCTCTTCCTTATCCTCGGCACCGGTATCCGCAGTGCACGGGCCGCCGGCGGCGCAGAGGCCTTCAACTGGACGCCGCCTGCACTGTTGTCGCTCGCCCTCATGACGGGCCTGGGAGCCTTCTTCCTCATTTACTGCTCGGCGTTCGTCCGGACCCCGCCGGCCGTCCCGTATCAACAGACGCCGATCGGGAGCCCCGGGCACACCCAGGCGGAGCTGCCCCCGGCCCTCGGACTGGCCAGCTATTTGGTGACCACAGCGCTGATTATCGCGCCCTTCCTCTACACCTTCTCCGGAGCCCGGAGGCCTCCTTTCGGTATTGCCACCATCCTGGTCGCCGTGGTGGCGTGGCTGCCGCTGGCCATGTCGGGGCTGCGCCCGGCCGCGGTCGCCGGTGCGGCCGGAGCCACGATCATCGCGGCAGCGTCGGATCTGCTGCTTGCCCGACGGTCGGGCCCGTGGCTGAGGCGCAGGTTGCCGGCGGTCACCGCCGTGCTGGCGGCACTCATCTGGACCGGGCAACTGGCTGGGATCGCCCTCGGGGCATCGATTCAATGGCCAGTGTCGATGTGGCTGGGAGCCGTCGTGCTGAGTGCCGGACTGGCAGCGGCCCTCGCCTTCCTCAGCTCGTTGAACACCAGGAGCGTCCCGGGGCCGGCGACGCCACGATGACCGTCAAATCCCCACTGTTCCCGGTGCCCGGAGTGGGCTAATTTGGGGATATAGGGGAGCGCCCGGTGCCCGGTTCGTTGACGGCGGAGGCACCTGGCTTCGCCATCGAGTAAGGAATCCGACCGTGGCCTACAACGTGGCCCAAAAGCTCATCGCATCCCATCTGGTGGCCGGGGAGATGATTCCCGGCCGTGAGATTGGCCTGCATATCGATCAGACCCTCACCCAGGACGCGACCGGGACGCTGGTCATGCTTGAACTGGAGGCCATCGGGCTCGACCGGGCACAAACTGAAGTGTCCGTGCAGTACGTGGACCACAACTTGTTGCAGGCCGACAGCAGGAACGCTGAGGACCATGATTTTCTCCGCTCGGCCTGCCGCCGGTTTGGTCTGTGGTTCTCGAAGGCCGGAAACGGCGTGTCCCATCCGACCCACATGCAGCGGTTTGGCCGTCCGGKCACGACCATGGTCGGTTCCGACAGTCACACCCCGGCCGCTGGGTCGCTGGGGATGCTGGCAATCGGGGTCGGCGGCACCGAGGTAGCCCTGGCCATCGCGGGCGAGCCGCTCTACCTGAAGATGCCGGAGATCTGGGGCGTGCGGCTTACCGGCAAGCTGCCACCGTGGACCAGTGCCAAGGACGTCATTCTTGAAATGCTTCGCCGGCACGGCGTGAAGGGCGGCAAGGACCGGATCATCGAGTACTACGGTCCCGGCCTCGCCACGCTGAGCGCGATGGACCGGCACGTGATTGCCAATATGGGCGCCGAACTCGGTGCGACGAGCACGGTCTTCCCGGCCGACGACCAGGTCCGGGCCTTCCTGCGCACCGAACAGCGCGAGGACGATTTCACCGAACTCCTCGCCGATTCCGGGGCCATCTACGACGTGACCGACGAGATCGACCTGGCCACGATCGAGCCGCTCATCGCCCTGCCCAGCTCGCCCGGCAACGTCGTTCCGGTGCGGGAGGTCACTGGCAGGCCGGTGGCGCAGGTCGTGATTGGGTCCTCAGCGAACCCGGGCCTGCGCGACTTCGCCATTGTCGCCGCCATCACGAAGGGACGGCAGTGCCACCCGGGACTGTCCTTCGACGTCAACCCTAGTTCCCGGCAGATCCTCCAGGACCTCACCAGGATGGGGGCCACGTTTGATCTGATACGCGCCGGAGCCCGGCTGCACCAGACCGGATGCATGGGCTGCATCGGGATGGGACAGGCCCCCGCGAACGGAAGCAACAGCCTGCGCACAATGCCCCGCAACTTTCCCGGCCGTTCGGGCACGAAGGAGGACTCGGTCTACCTGTGCTCACCGGAGACGGCCGCGGCTGCTGCGCTCACGGGAATTATCACCGACCCGCGGGACCTGACGGAGCTTTTCGACCTTGAGTACCCCGAGATCGAACTTCCCGCGGTGTCGAGCGTGAACGTGGCAATGCTCGAGGAGCCGTTGGCGCCGGAGGACGCCGGCAAAGTAGCACTGGTCAAGGGCGAAAACATCTCCTCGCTTCCGGTCTTCGGCCCACTCGCCGACCGCATCGAGGCACCAGTGGCCTTGGTGGTGGGCAACGATGTCTCGACGGACGAGATTCTGCCAGCCGGAGCCCGCGTTCTGCCCTACCGCAGCAACATCCCCAAACTCGCCGAATTCACCTTCGACCAGCTCGACCCCTCCTATGCCGCCCGCGCCGCCCGTACCCGCGACTCCACTGGGCACATCCTGGTCGGCGGCACGAACTACGGCCAGGGATCCTCTCGGGAACACGCGGCTATCACCCCGCGCTTCCTCGGGCTGCGCGCAGTGGTGGCCGTCTCGTTCGCGCGGATCCACTGGCAGAACCTGGCCAATTTCGGCGTCCTTGCAGTCGAGTTCACAAATGCGGCCGATCATGACCGCATCGAACAGGACGATGTGCTCGCGCTGACAGGGATACACGACGCCCTGCTCACAGGCAAGGAGATCCTCGTGGAGAACCGGACCCGCGGCGAGGTCTACCCTGTGCGGCACAGCCTCTCCAGCCGTCAGGTGGACATGCTCCTGGCAGGTGGCCTCATCCCGTGGCTGCGCGAACGGAGAGCGCGGGAATGAGCTGCCGATCACCGCTGACGAGGATGGGTGTGCCGCGGTGAGCGGATGGCCGAGGCCGGACGATCCCTCCGGCGAAATCAGCCTTGTACTCGACCAGCGCAGCACCCTGGATCCGAAGGCTGACCTGCGCGACGGGTTGTCCGCGGTCGCCCGGCAGGGTTCCCACCTTTGGGTCGCCAATGACGAGACGACCAGCCTCGAACGGCTCACCCTGGAGGCCGGCGACCAGGCCCGCACCCACCGCAGCTTCGATCTCACCCACCTCCTTGAGCTGCCCGGGGACAGGGGTGAGATGGACATCGAGGGCCTCGATGTCGAGGATGACACGCTGTGGCTGCTTGGATCGCACAGCTCGGCCCGCAAACAGGTCAAGAACAACGCCACGCCCGCAGAAGCGCGGGATTCCCTGGCGACAGTGGAGGTCAGCCAGCGCCGTCGGGTGTTGGCCCGGCTTTCGACTAAGGACCTCCTCGATCCGGGCGGCGGCCGGACGGGGCAGCAGCAGCGCCCCGCCGTGCTGGGCCTCGGCCGGGGCACGGACCTGGTGGATCTGCTGGCCGATGACCCACATCTTGGTAGCTTCATCCAGTCCTCGACGACCGGTCGCCCGATCCCGGGCAAGGACAACGGCATTGACTGCGAGGGCCTCGCCGTAGCGGGCGACCGGGTGTTCATCGGTCTGCGCGGGCCGGTGCTGCGTGGGTGGGCGATGATCATAGAGCTCCAGGTTGGTGACGGGCCCGGCTTGGAGCCGCAGCCGATCGGTCCCGGGAATCGTCGCTACCGCAAGCACTTCCTTCGCCTGCATGGTTTGGGCGTGCGGGATCTGTGCCGGCACGGACAGGACCTGCTCGTCCTGGCAGGACCCACCATGGAACTCGACGGGCGCGCGGCCGTGTTTCGCTGGCGGGGCGCGCTGACGTCGCAGGCCGAGGCCGTCCTGCCGAAAGACGACCTGCATTGCGAATTTGACGCGCCATTCGGCGAGGACGAGGACCATGCCGAGGGGATCACCGTTCTCGACGACGATCGGTCGGTCTTGGTGTTGTATGGGACGCCGTCGGGCAAGCGCAAGACCGGACGCCACGCGATCAAAGCCGACGTCTTCCGCCTCAGCGCTTAGGAACCGGCGCCGCCACGGTCCCCGGGAGGTGTTCCTACTGCTGCCGGCCCACTTTTCCCAGCCAGGCCCGCAGGAGAGGAACGACGACGTCACTGTGCATCGCACCCAGGTGATCGAGTGCGGGGAGTACTTGCACATCCCACCCGGCCTCGATGAGCTCGCGCTCATGGGCTGCCAGCGGTTCGCCGATCCGCACCGTCACGTCCCCCCAGCGGGGTCCGTAAGCGATGTGATCGGCGGCGCCCGCGAACGCCAGCCGGGGCAGATCCGGCGCCAGGCCAATAGTTGAATCGTCGAAGTCCTGGAGCGCTTCGTAAAGCGTGAGGAACTGGCGGGTCTGTGTCTCGTTGGTCTGTATCGTGGCGGCATCCCAGTCGCCGGGTTCGACCGGGAGGTTCACCTCCGGCGATTGTTCCGGGGCCCTGGCAGCCGCCGAGTGGGCCGCCCGCGTCACCGCCAACATGCTCCTGTACGGGCCGTCGCGCGGCGGGAATCCTCCCATGATGAGCGCCCAGAGCCGGTTTGTGCGGATCGCCAACTGCAAACCGCACAGGCCCAGCCACGAGTAGCCGTAGTATCCGAAGGTCTCGGCGCGTGCCGCATCAGCGATAGCCAGCAAGTCGGCGGTGACGTTCTCCGGGGTGAGGGTATCGGGCGCCGGGTGCGCCATCCGGTGCCCCTCGTAGTCGGCCGCGATTACCCGATAGGACTGCGCGAGGCCCGACACCAGATTGGGCCCGAGGTCCGGGTCCGCGCCCCACTCCCGCATCGTCTGGGCTTCCGGCCCGGACCGCGGCTTCACATTGGCAGGGATGAGGAGCGCCCGGCCGTCACCGCTCACCAGGACGGGTATTGCCGTGCCGTCGTGCAAAAGGGCCTCAACCATCTCGGACACCGGGATCCTCCTTATGGCTACAGCTCCGGTGGACAAAGTCTGCCACCGGTGCGTTCGCTTCGGAACGCCCCGGAGCCATGGTGCCCCGGCCCTGCTCTGGCGCACACCGGCGCAGGGGGGCCAGAATGGGGTCGTGCTCACCCCTGATCGAACCCAGAGGAAGGACTTTCATGACGCTCTATCAGCCTGAACCGGTCGAAATTTCAACACGGATGCGGCCGGGGGAGTGGACCGAGGAAAGCCTGGAGATGCTGGTCGCGTCATACCGCGAGCAGCTCTCGCGCATGGGGGCGACCGCCTCCGAGA
>NZ_JBFTZL010000155.1:0-8688 GCF_056406825.1 Arthrobacter sp. P1_A5
CCACATGGGTCAGGTCTTCCCGGACAGGAATCGCCCAGCCAATCCCCGCATTGGTTGCCTTACCGGCGTCGGGTGCGTAACTGGTCATGTCGATCGGGCCGAGTTGATCCACCTGCTTGATGGGCAGAAATGTCCAATCGCGCGGATCAGTGTGGGAGCCGTTGAGGATGGTTTCGAAGTGAAGGTGGCAGCCGGTGGAGGATCCGGTGGTACCAACCCGGGCAATAATTTCCCCCACCCGCACGGAGTCGCCCTTCTTGACCGCGATCGCCTCCAGATGGTTGTACGTGGTGATGAGACCGTTGCCGTGGTCGATTTCCACCCGGTTTCCGCCGCCCCACGGGTGCCACCCGACGGCCCGCACCACACCGGCGTCGGCGGAGTAGACCCGGGTGCCGCAGGGGGCCGCGAAGTCCTGGCCCCAGTGGAATTYGCCCGCGAATCCCGTCAGGGGGCTGGTGCGCAGCCCGAACGGGGACGAGGGCACCAGTGATTCCAGCGGGGCCATGAGGAAACCCGGTGCGGGCCGGTGCAGGGCCGCCGAGGCCACATTGAGCTCGCCACGCACCCCTGCCCGGGTGGCCGTGTCCACCGTGCTCCGGCTGAAGGCCACGAGCGCCTGGGCATCGGCGGTGACAGCGCCGGTGCCGGGAGTCCCCGCGGGCGCGGTCGCGGCGGAGTGGGCCAGCGGGTCCAGGGCTTCCGGTCCCACGTCGCCGGAGGGAGGCATGGCGGCCGTCGGGACGGCGGTGGGCGCGCCGTAGGTCGCAAAGGCGCTCAGTCCCTGAAAGCCGCTGAATGCCAGCACGGCCAGGGACAGGCACAGGCCTCCGGACACGCAGCGCACGGCAATGGTCCGTGCCCTCGCTGACTGCTCACTCGATGAGTTTCCCCAGTGTTTTCCCACGAAATGACTCCCGCTATATGTCCGCCAGACCCCAATCTTCACGGACTTACCTCCCTATGTGACCACAGACGGCCGGGTCTGTGAACCGTCAGCGCGCTCCTTTTGCGGGACCAATCGGAGATCCGCGGATGTCCCCAGTAGCTTGCCGGCGGCGCCCCAGTAGTTCTCCGCACAATTGCAGGTGCCGCACGCCGCCGGGACGGGTAAGAATGAAGGATGCGAAATGTCCTCAGGGAATGGCAGGCGGAACTCAAACAGACGTTCACGGGGACGCGCGATTCGGTGCCCGAGTGGGTGCCGGGCCTGGCCGAGGGGGACGACGCCGGGTACCACTTGCCCGGCTCGGCCGTCTGGGCCGTGCACGGGGACATGCCAACCATCGTGGCGGGAATCCGGGCACTGCTGATGCAGGCGCTCCATCCCGGCGCGTTGGCCGGAGTCCACGATCACTCCCGTTTCCGCGAAGACCCGCTGGGCCGGCTGGCTGGCACGATCCGCTGGATCTTCACCGTGACGTATGGCTCCACGGATACGGCGAAGGCGGCATCGGACTGGGTTCTTCGGCTGCACCGGACGGTGCGGGGAGAATTTGTGGACGGCCACGGCATCAGGCGCAGTTACGCGGCCAATGATCCCGAGCTGCTCCGGTGGGTTCACATTGCCTTCACAGACGCTTTCCTCTCTGCCCACAAACTGTGGGGGCGGCCGATTCCTGGCGGACCTGATGCCTACGTCCGTGAGTGGGCCCAGGCCGGCCGGCTGATGGGCGTCGAGGCACCACCGCTGAGCGAAGCGGAAATGCGCCAGCAGTTGGACCGCTGGTACGACGACGGCGAGCTCCGCTGTGACGAACGGGTCACCGAAACGGTGGCGTTCATTCGCGACCCGCCCCTGCACCCCGCGCTCAGGCCTGGCTACCGGGTGCTGTTCGCGGCCGCCGTGGCAAGCCTCGAGCCCAAGTACCGGGAGCTTCTGGGCCTGCGGACCGCGCGGCTGGGCCCGATACCGCTGCCGGTAACCCTGGCCACCCGGGTCACGCTCGGCGTGGTGCATGTGGCCCTCGGCCGGATGGGCCCGAGCGAGCAAGCTGCCCGCGCCAGGCTGCGCCGGCTGGGCTACCGGGCCTGAGTCTGGGCCGGCGGGCGGCTGCGGTGGTTTTGCTGGTTTGTGGCGGGCCGGCTGGGGCACGGGGGCGGCTAAGGCACGGGGCGGCCCCGGGGGGCGCAGTGCGGGCGGTGGTTTTGCTGGTTTGTGGCGGGCCGGCTGGGGCACGGGGGCGGCTAAGGCACGGGGCGGCCCCGGGGGGGCGCAGTGCGGCTGGGGCACGAGGCGGCCCGGCCTCCAAGCCGACTTGGCGGATGAATCGGTGCCGGTACTGCCGGAGGACGCAACCTTGGCCAGAACCTCACGAGAACCTCACGAGGATAGAAATGCCGGGGACACGAACGGCCCGGAGACGCAAAAAGGCCCCGGTCCGAGGACCGGGGCCAACCGCGGAGAATGGGGGATTTGAACCCCCGAGGGCGTTAACCCAACACGCGTTCCAGGCGTGCGCCATAGGCCGCTAGGCGAATTCTCCAGTTGCTTCTGAATCAAAAGCAGATACTAGAATACCTGAACTTTCCAGCTTCGCCCAATTGGGCCTCCCCGCCCCGGCCTGCGGCTCCTCCGCGGGACATGCCCCGCGGCCCACTTGAGGGCTGGACATAGCCCCAAAATGCCCACTCCTTCCCGCCAAGAATGGGCATGCCCCACACTGCCCACTCCCGGGACCGGACATGTCCCCCAGCCCGCCGGAGCGCTGGACATAATCTCGACCAGCCCACTCCTTCCCGCCAAGAATGGGCATGCCACACACTGCCCACTCCCGCCACTTGGACATGCCCAGCGGTCCGCCCGACCGCTGGACATAGTCCCACCGCGCCCACTCCTGCAGCCCACTCCTTCTCGCCAAGAATGGGCATCTCCCGTCGAGGATTAAGGGCCAAACCGGGCCAATTCGGGGCACACCCAATCGTCAGGTAAACTTGCTGACGGCCCCTCATGTGGCGTCATCCTGTTGAACTCCCCCAGGACCGGAAGGTAGCAAGGGTAAACGGGCTCTGGCGGGTGCATGAGGGGTCTTTTATGTCTGTGCCGATTGGTAGGGTTTATCTGTGACTGTTACTACCGCCCTCTACCGTCGATACCGCCCCGATTCGTTCGCGGACGTTATCGGGCAGGAGCACGTCACCGAGCCTCTCATGACGGCCCTGCGCAAGAACCGCGTCAACCACGCCTATCTCTTTTCGGGCCCCCGCGGCTGTGGCAAAACCACCTCCGCGCGCATCCTGGCCCGCTGCCTGAACTGCGCCGAGGGCCCCACGGACACCCCCTGCGGCAAGTGCCCCAGCTGCGTGGAACTCGCCCGCGGCGGCTCCGGCTCCCTGGACGTCATCGAGATCGACGCCGCCAGCCACGGCGGTGTGGACGACGCCCGCGACCTCCGGGAACGGGCCACCTACGCCCCCGTCCGGGACCGCTACAAGATCTTCATCATCGACGAAGCCCACATGGTCACGTCGGCCGGATTCAACGCCCTGCTCAAGATCGTCGAAGAACCGCCGGAACACATCAAGTTCATCTTCGCCACCACGGAGCCGGACAAAGTCATCGGCACCATCCGTTCCCGCACGCACCACTACCCTTTCCGGCTGGTGCCGCCGGAGCCTCTCATGGCGTATCTGGAGCTGCTCTGCACCCAGGAGAACGTCCCCGTGGCGCCCGGGGTGCTCTCGCTCGTCATCCGCGCGGGCGGCGGTTCGGTCCGCGACTCCCTCTCCGTGCTCGACCAGCTCATGGCCGGCGCCGGACCAAACGGCCTGGACTACGAACTCGCGGTCGCCCTCCTGGGCTACACGCACGCCTCCCTGCTCGATGACGTCGTCGAAGCCGTCGCGGCGTCGGATGCCGCCACAGTGTTCCGCGCTGTGGACCGCGTCATCCAGACCGGGCACGATCCTAGGCGCTTCGTCGAGGACCTGCTCGAACGCTTCCGCGACCTCATCATCGTCCAGGCGATGCCCGAAAGCGCCCAGTCCATCCTCCGCGGCATGCCGGCGGACCAGATCGCCCGCCTGCAGAACCAGGCGCACAACCTCGGGGCGGCCGAGCTCTCCCGCGCCGCTGACGTCACCAATACCGCTCTCACCGACATGACCGGGGCCACCTCGCCGCGCCTGCACCTGGAACTGCTGTGCGCCCGCATCCTGCTGCCCAGCTCCGAGCAGACCGAGCGCGGCATCGCAGCCCGGATCGACCGCGTCGAGCGGCGTTTGAACTACGCCGGGAACGACGTCGGAGCCCCCCTCGCCGCCGCTCCCGCACCTGTTGCCGTTTCGCCTGCACGCACGGAGCAGGCAGCCGCGCCACAGTTGCCGGCAGCGGACGTGCCCGCCGCACCCTCGCACGCCGCGCCGGCTGCCACAACCACCGCCCCCTCCGCCCCGCGTCAGGGCGAGCAGCCGCCGGCCACAGTCTCCGCGCCCGCCAGGCAGGACGAGCCCGTCCGAGAACCGCTGACGGCGCCACGGGTCAGCACCAGCGACTGGCCTGTGGACGAATCCGCGGCGGCCAGCCGGCCCGCCCCGGCCGCAGGTCCCGCCGCCGCGCCTCCGTCCCTGCCCGCGTCAGAGACTGCCTCAGCGGCTGCCCCATCCGCCCCCGCACCGTCCGCCCCCGCGGCATCTACCCCAGCACCTTCCGTCCCTGCGCGCCCCGAGCCGGCCGAGCCCGGCAGGGCGCCTGCCGCTGCTCCCGGGTCTGCCGCCGGCCCCGGAGCCGACGTGGAGGTTTTGCGCCGCGCCTGGCCCGAAATCCTGCAAACGCTCACCAAGATCAAACGCAGCACCTGGGCACTGGTGGAACCCAACGCCCAGGTCGGCCACTTCGAGGACCACGTCCTGACCCTCGCGTTCACCACCACGGGGCTGGCGGGCGCCTTCGGCCGGGCCGACCACGCCGAGAACCTCCGGCAGGCGATCCACAAGACCATCGGCATCGATTGCCAGATCCGGGCCGTGGCCGGCAGCAGCAACAGCCCAGCGAGCTCTGAGCCAAACCCAAAAGCGCCGCCGGCTAGCCCGGAGACCCCGGCATCGTCCGCAAGCCAGGCGACATCGGCCGACGTCGCCTGGGGCCTGAGCCCGGCTCCCCAGCAGGCCCMATCTCCGGCCAACGATGCCGCTGAAGCCGTCCCCTCGCGGGTGGCCGCGGCGCACGTTCCCGCCGCCTCAATGCCTTCGACGCAACCCACTCCGGCCCCCGCGGCCCAGGCTCAGGTCCGCGCAGCCGAGCCGGCAGCGGAACCGCAGGCGCCTGCCCCAGCGATCCAATCTCAGGTCAGCGCAGCCGAGCCAGCAGCCGGCTCGGATGGCCCTTCGGAGCCTTCCGGGTCCTACGCCGATGACGACTGGGGACCGCCCCGGGACGAGGACGCCCCTCCGCTGGACGAGGAACCACCCCTGGATTGGGGCCCCTCGCCCGTAGCCACGCTGCGCCGCCCCGAGCCCGCGGCTGTCGCTACCGCTCCGGCCCGCAAGTCCCCTGCCGCGCCGGCATCCAAAACCGCCGGTTCCCCGGCCGGGACACCGGGCGCAGACCCGGACGCGTCGGATGACGCGTGGGCCCGCGCCGTCGAGCAGTCACCCGGCGTCTGGACGGTCGGCACAGATTCGAACCTCGGCCGGTACACGAGCCCGGATGTCGAGCCCGCTGCGTCCGAGCCCGAGCCGAAGCCTGTGCACTACGAGCCGGCGGCGGCACAGATCCCGGAGTACGCGGGTGTCGTGTCCGCGCCGTCCGGACTGGCCTCGGACCACCAGGCCCGGGCCGAAGCGGCTCCGGCGCCGGCGGTTGCGGAGTCTGTTGCGCCGCGTGTGGCCGCCGCTGCCGTAGCTGCCGTCGCGGAGGCTGTTGCGGTCACTGCCGTTCCCGACGCTGCCGCTCCGGCAGGCCGGCAAAGCCTGTACCAGCGGCTGTCGAACAGTCCCGAGGCCGAGGCCGGGCGGGCGAAGGCCCCCGCCCGAGCCGCCGCCGCGACCACCGTCTACGTACAGGACATCCCCAGCGCCGACGACGAAACGATCGAGGAATCGGGCGTCTTCGGCCGGGCCGCCGTCGAGCGTATTCTGGGCGGGAAACTGGTGGAAGAGCGCTCCCTGGATGGAAGCCCGCTGCCGCCCCGCTTCTAGCAGACCCCCTGCCGGCTGGCCCCGGCCCCACTCCAAACGAACGAGGACATTGTGTACGAAGGCGCAGTTCAAGAGCTGATCGACGAGCTCGGACGCCTTCCCGGAGTGGGGCCCAAGTCAGCCCAGCGGCTGGCCTTCCACATCCTCGAGGCCGATCCGCAGGACATGAAGCGGCTTGTCGATGCCATCACCACCGTGAAGGAACGGGTCAAGTTCTGCACGGTTTGCGGGAACGTGACCGAGCAGGAACTGTGCAACATCTGCCGCGACCCGCGCCGGGACCCCACGGTTATCTGCGTCGTCGAAGAATCCAAGGACGTCCTGGCGGTGGAACGCACGCGGTCCTTCCGCGGCAGGTACCACGTGCTGGGCGGCGCGATTAATCCGATCGCCGGGATCGGTCCGGAACAGCTCCGGATCCGTGAGCTGCTGACCCGGCTCAACGACGGCGCCATCCAGGAAATCATCATCGCCACCGACCCCAACCTCGAGGGCGAGGCCACGGCGACGTATCTGGCCCGGATGCTCAAGTCGATTGGCATCGCCGTCACCCGGCTGGCGTCCGGCCTGCCCGTGGGCGGGGACCTGGAATACGCCGACGAAGTCACGCTCGGCAGGGCCTTCGAGGGCCGCCGCAACGCCCTGAGCTGACGCCCTAGTGGCCGCCGCGGCAGCGACACCCCGGCCCACCATCCGGCCCGGCGGACATGTCCAGCGCCCACGCCCAGGAATGGACACAATGCCCTCACGCCCACTCCAGCCCGCCAAGAATGAGCATGTCCCACGGCAGCACTGAGCATGTCCACTCCTAACCCGAGCTCCCCCATCCGGCCCGGCGGACATGTCCAGCGCCCACGCCCAGGAATGGACACAATGCCCTCATGCCCACTCCAGGCCACCAAGAATGAGCATGTCCCACGGCAGCACTGAGCATGTCCACGGAACGGGGAGACCATGTCCACTCCCGGCCCGCAGCACTGGGCATGTCCGGTGGAGACAAACCCGGCGTGTCTGCCATTCGGTCACAATTCAACGGCGCGGGCGGCACGGCGATAAACTGGGGTGAGAAGTTACGCCGTCGCGCCGTTTGGTTGCCTGGCCCAGAACCCCGATGATCCAGTGAGGGTGCGCGAATGAGTTTGCCCACTACCGAAGTCCAGCCCGGATCGCAGACGTTGCCCGTCTCGGCCGCCGCCACCAAGCACCTTGTCGTGAAGAAATTTGGCGGTTCCTCGGTGGCTGACGCAGAAGGCATCAAGCGCGTCGCCCGGCGGGTCGTGGACGCCCAAAACGCCGGCGACGAGGTCGTCGTGGTGGTTTCCGCCATGGGCGACACCACCGATGAGCTCCTTGACCTCGCCGGCCAGGTCACCGATTCCGCGCCCGCCCGCGAGATGGACATGCTCCTCTCCGCCGGCGAACGAATCTCCATGGCGCTGCTGGCCATGGCCATCAACAAGTTCGGCGCCTCGGCCCAGTCCTTCACCGGGTCCCAGGCCGGCATGATCACCGACGGCATCCACGGCAAGGCCCGGATCATCGACGTTGACCCGCACCGCATCCGCACCGCCCTGGACAAGGGGCACATCGCGATCGTGGCCGGGTTCCAGGGTATGAGCCACACGACGAACGAGATCACGACGCTCGGGCGCGGCGGGTCGGACACGACGGCTGTGGCCCTCGCCGCGGCGCTCGACGCCGATGTCTGCGAGATCTTCACCGACGTCGACGGCGTCTACACGGCCGATCCGCGGGTGGTCGCCTCGGCCCGGAAGATCGACCGCATCTCCAGCGAGGAAATGCTGGAACTGGCCGCGTCCGGCGCTAAGATTCTGCACCTGCGCTGTGTTGAATACGCCCGCCGCTTTGGGGTACCCCTGCACGTCCGTTCCTCATTCAGCCAGAACGAAGGCACCTGGGTTCTGCCCGGCGCCGACGACAAGATCACGACTCAAGAGGGAGTTGCCTTGGAGCAGCCAATCATCTCCGGTGTGGCACACGATCGGTCCGAAGCCAAGGTCACGGTTGTCGGTGTACCTGACATCCCCGGCAAGGCAGCGGCGATCTTCCAGGTCATCGCGGACGCCCACTCGAACATCGACATGATCGTCCAGAACGTCTCCACCCACGGTACGGGCCGGACCGATATCTCCTTCACGCTCCCGATCGTCGAGGGCGCCGAGGCCCTGGCCGCCCTGCACGCCGCGCAGGACCGGATCGGCTTTGAGAGCATCGAATATAACGAGAAGATCGGCAAGCTTTCGCTGATCGGCGCCGGCATGCGCTCGCACCCGGGTGTGTCCGCCCGCTTCTTCGCGGCCCTCTCCGAGGCCGGCATCAACATCAACATGATCTCCACCTCGGAGATCCGGATCTCCGTGGTGACCCACGCGGATCTGCTCGACGACGCCGTCCGCGCCATCCACAGGGCGTTTGACCTCGACAGCGAGGACGAGGCCACGGTCTACGGCGGCACGGGCCGCTAGCCGCACCTGCGCATCCGGGCGGACCCCGGATGCGCATAAAGACGGGGAAGGGAGCGGCACCTGC